>SFAU01000117.1 GCA_007096045.1 Microcystis novacekii Mn_MB_F_20050700_S1
AACTGATAACTGATAACTGATAACTGAGAGGTGCAACCCTGGAAGTTCTTAAGTGCTATATTAAAGATCAAGAAAAGCCGTCGTAAAACGACGGGGTTTTAACCCAAATTTTCGATAATCGTCTCTGGCAATAACTGACTTCCGGTCCCAGCAATTCTAAATTTGGGAAATTAGAATGAGTTGGCAGCTTGAAAAGGTCGGTCAGGGTTGACCTTTTAAGTTGCACCAAGGAACTGAAGACCTTACTAGGCGGTTATTTCAGGCATTTGGCTGCTTATTTCAGGACTAAACGTTTCCCACGCTTGAGCTAACTTTAATTAAGCCCAACAATCTCCCCCTTGCCCGCAATCACTTCGCCGATTTGGTAGGCATTAATGCCAGAGGATTGTAGTTGATTAATAGTCGATCGAGCCAGATCTGATGGGACAATAATCACAAAACCGATACCCATATTAAAAGTATTAAACATGGCTTCTGCGCTAACCGAACCCATCTGGGCTAACCATTGAAAAATCGGCAAAACCGGCCAACTTTCGCGGTAAATCTGCACAGAATGCCCTTTACCTAAGCAGCGGGGCAAATTTTCTGGGATGCCACCCCCAGTAATGTGGGCCATGGCGTGAATATCTAACCCAGAGCGCAGCAGTTCTAGCACAGGTTTGACATAAAGTCTAGTGGGAGTTAACAAAACTTCACCTAAGCTAGAGCCGGCCAAAATTGCGGGGCAATCTTGCCAATTTAAGCCCTGGGTGTCGATAATCTTACGAACAAGACTAAAACCGTTACTGTGAACTCCGCTACTGGCTAAACCGATAGCCACATCGCCGATTTGCACCTTACTGCCGTCGAGTAATTGACTTTTTTCGACAATACCGACGCAAAAACCCGCTAAATCGTACTCTCCTGCCGAATAAAACCCCGGCATCTCCGCCGTTTCCCCTCCCAAAAGAGTACAACCACTATCACGACAGGCCCTAGCGATTCCCGATACCACTGCCGCTAACTGTGACGCTTCCAGTTTACCAGTGGCCAGATAATCCAAGAAAAATAAAGGTTCGGCCCCGGAGGTTAAGACATCGTTGACGCACATAGCCACCAGGTCAATTCCCACCGTATCATGGCAATTAAGACTATGGGCAATTTTCAGCTTGGTTCCCACACCATCAGTTCCCGATACTAACACCGGTTGCTGATAACCGGAAGGTAACTGAAAATAGCCGCCAAAACCGCCTAAACCGCCGATAACTTCAGGACGGAAGGTACTTTCCACATTTTGGCGAATTTTCTCGACAAAAGCGCGTCCTGCTTCCACATCCACGCCCGCTTCTTTATAATCCATGCCCAATTGACCGATTGTATCTCTCAAATTTTACCCAGATTTCGGTCCCATGGGAATTATAAATTAGGAATTATGAATTGGGAAGTGGGGAGGAAAGGGTGCGTGAGACGGAAAATTGCTGCTTTGACTCGAAGGTGACAATCCGTCGTAACGCAGCACCTATCATCGACTCATCAACTAAGTAGCCGGTTACAATTAAAGATAAAATACAGAGAACCAGAAGCCTACGCCACTATCTAACAATTAATTGAGATTACTTAATTAGGAGTTTAGCAAAATGTCTAACGAAACGGTCACTTATTCCCTTGAGGCTGTCTTGACAAGGATTGAGGGGAAAATCGACTTTTTACAAAGAGATGTCAACGAGCGTTTAAACAAGCTAGAGATAGGACAATCAGAATTAAGAGGGGACATTAAAGCTTTAGATGAGCGACTAACCGCAGAAATTAAAGGGTTAACTGCAAGAGTCGCTGATCAGGAATTTACCAATCGGGGGATTCTGATAGCTTTGGTTGTTGCCATTTTAGGAGGAGCGGCCAAAATTTTTGGTTTTCTCCCCAATCCTTGACAGCGATCGCATAATGTTTGAAGAAATTAACGCCCAATTGAAACGGCTAAAAAATTAAACTACTCGACGGCAAAAATAAGGATTAAATTGCATAAAATCTGTAAATAGGCCATTTAATTAATTATTATTCATTCTTAATTCTCCTGACTACTGGCTACTGGCTACTGACTCCTAACCCTAACAACAATCTTTTATTTTTACAAGGGGTCTAATCTTCTTGGGGATATTTTTCCCAAAGCTCTGTGATTTGGCGAAGACTTTGGAAGTTGCCATTACCGAGGATCAAATGATCTAAGAGAGGAATGGCTAGATAGGTAGCTCCCTGTAATAATTGTTCTGTGAGTAAAATATCGTCTTGACTAGGCACAAGTGACCCAGTGGGGTGATTATGGGCGATAATTAACTTAGTAGCTGATTGTTTCACTACTTCTCGAAAGATTTCTCGCGGATGTACCAGTGTTTCTGTGGCTGTGCCGATAGTAATCACTTTTAGTGCGATTAACTGATTTTTGACATCGAGTAAAATAACGGCGAAACGTTCCTGAGACTGATACATTAGTTCGTGGCCAAGGATAGCGGCAGCGGTATCGGGACTATCGATCACCATTTTTTCCGTCGGTCGTCGTTGAAAAGCTCGTTTTCCCAATTCGATCGCCGCTAGAATAGTAGTGGCCTTAGCCGGTCCAATGCCATGAATAGCGGTTAATTCTTGGGGGTGAATATCCCTCAAAACATCCAAAGGATCCCGGCGATATTTACTCAATTCGTTGAGAATATGCTGTCCTAAACCCACCGCTGACAGTTTCCCCTTACCTTGACCTGTAGCCAGTAAAATCGCTAATAATTCGGCGTTACTGAGGTTTTTCGCCCCGACGCTGATTAAACGTTCCCTTGGTCTTTCACTGACAGGAATATCGGCAATTCTTAAGCTGTAGGTCATGGGAGTGGCAGGCTACCGCGATAAAATTCCATCATCGAAAAATTGGGTCTGAAACCCCGCCGTTTTAGGTTGGCTTTACTATAAATATATGGGGACACTTTACTTAATTTTATCACAAGAGGGAAATTTAATCTCTCTAAGCGCACGCCTGTTCTCGTCGGCTTGTATGTAAAGTTTTATGTACGGATTCAACATTTCTGTGTCAGAACAAAAGCATGGTACGAAAGATAAGAAAAAGAATGACTATCCTGTTCTCAATACAAGGCTGTTCGTACTTATCTGGCTCCATTTAATTTTCGATCAAATCGAACGCCTGTTCTCCTCAGCTTGTGTGTAAAGTTTTATTGCCGGATTCAACACTTCTGCGAAAAACAGTTACCTGTAAGTGATGCTAATAAATACAGTTGAAAAAACTCAGTTATATTCAGGGACGACTTTAAGTCGTCATTACGAACAGGGAAGCTGGTCAACTGGACTTTATTAGTAATTTAGTTCTACTACGTTTTTTCGAGGGTGAATAGTGATCAAGTCAAAATACTTATTGTCGATTTCTTTAGATAGAGAAATCGACAATTTTTTCGGGGAATCTAGCCAGTTTAAAACAGTAAATCACGATAAATATGAGGATTTTTGGCGAGTATGGCAATCAGAACAAGATTATTTTTATAAACTTTGTCTAAAGTGGATGGGGAATAATTCTCATGATGCGGAAGATGTGATACATGAGTCAATGATCCACGCTTGGAATAAATGGCAAAAATCTGCTAATGAAATCAGGAATTTAAAGGGGTGGTTACGGAGAATCATATATAACTTCTGCATAGATATTATCAGAAAACGCAAACGAGAAGCCGAAACAATTGACAATATTGATGAACTTAAATTGTCAGATAGTGCGGTATTTATTTCTCAGTCGTATATTAGTAATAGTGAAACTAATATTTTAGAGCGAGAAACACACATTTACATCGAGCATTTAATTCAATCATTGCCAAAGAAATTGAGCCAACCTTTTATTTTATTCTGTCGCCATGATAATTCCTATGGAGAGGTGGCTAAAAAACTCGCTATTTCTGAGTCAAACGCTCGTAAACTAATTCAAAGTGCCAAAAAAATCTTAAAAGATGAACTAGAAAAATATTGGTCTGGGGAATGTACAAATTTTACTTCTACAGACCCTTTTACTATCCTTGAAAAGGATGTTTATCTAGAAGAAAACTTTGAATCTAATCAAACTGTAATGAGTCAGTGGGAATCATCTAGACCCATCGCCAGCAAATCAGAAAAAATTAGCCATGAGATAACAGCAATATGTTTGGAAAAACCGTTACATCATTGGTGCATTTCACCCTATTTTCTGGGCTAGAAATAAATGCTCAGATACTTACCGAAGAAAAGTCAGCTAGACAATCGGAGAAACTCATTTCTCTGAGTAAATATGTACAGAAATATCCTCAAGGATGGAAAAAAAGATTAGAACTCGCTAATTTACTTTACCAGACAGGAAACTGGCAACAAGCAGTTACAGAATACGGTCAAGTCATTGAACGACAACCTCAATTAATAGAGGTGCGGCTCAAACTGGCTAAAATCTTGCAGTTAATGGGACTCAAAAAAGAGGCAAAAGAAGCCTATGAAAAAGCCTTATTTTTGTCTGAAAATGAAGCAAATCAGCATCATATAAAAGGACTAATTGCCTTTTGTGTAGATGAGAATGATGAGGCAATTATTGCCTTGAATTTAGCCACCAATTTAGAACCTGACAAAGCAGTTCACTGGTTAGCTTTAGCCCAGATATATCAAGTTGGAGAAAACCCCCTTGGTACTCTCAGTGCCTCAAAACAAATTTTGTCCATCAACCCAGATGATATTGTAGCTTTGCTGAACAGTTATGACGCGCTTGCTGAGGTGGGGGATATTCAAGCCGCTAGAGAGACCTTAAACAGGCTTATAGAGTTAGCTGGAGATGATTTTGGGGTACTACAAAGACAAATAGAACAACGCTGTCAGATGAGATTGGTTTCTGGTGAAGAAGGGAAACAAACCAAAAAAATGATAACCTCTCTACTGCGACTGACTCCTGATGGGGTTGGGGCTTATAATGCCTTAGCCTACTATCATATTTTACGAGGAGATTGGCGGCAGGGTGTAGAAGTGTTAGCTAACTTTACCGCAGAACACCCTCAGCATCCCTATAGTTGGTATTTCTATGGGCGATGTTTATCTAACACGGGAGACTATCAGAAAGCAGTGCAGATGATAGAGAAAGCCTATCGTCTCTATCCCGATGATTGTGAGATTTATCGGGGTTTGTGTGAAATTTTACCCCTCGCTAATTCCCCTCTAATGAAAGAGCAGACTATAGTTGAGGAAATGTTACAGCGTTTTCCTCAACGTTGGAGTATTTGGGCAACTGCGGGGCGAGTATTAGTAGAGCATTTTCAAGAGATTGAACGAGGTTGTCAGCTTTCTCAACAAGGTATCGAATTACAACCCGAATTAGCTGATGCTTGGTTTCGTCATGGACGGGTTTTAGCCTTAGCGGGTAAACACCGGGAAGCGGTAGAGACATATTTGAAGGGATGGACGCTTGTACCCGTCGGCGGCTATCTCCTCTCCGCACCGGCTGCGGTGTGGTTAGGAGAGAGTTATAAGGCTATAAAAGACACTAAAACCAGTCAAGCATGGTGGAAAGCGGCTGTTGAGCAATGTCAGGAATTGAGGACATTTAATCCAGCGGCGGCTAATTACTGGTTGGGGAGGGCTTTGCTAGGGTTGGGGGACAAATTGGGAGCAATGGAGGCCTATCAACGCGCTTTGAGTCAGCAGTTGTTGTATCCCATTCGTGGGGAGGTCGAGAAAAGTGCGCGACGGCTCAAAGGCAAGAAGGGTAAGGCTTCTAGAGGATAATGTCCGATTTTGAGGGAGAAAATTTGCCCGTAACTCAAAAAATTCCCAAATTGGGGCGGGGGAACGTCTTAATAGTTAGTTAGTTAATTGTATGACCCTGAAGAAGGAGGAACATGACGGACATCGATGACAAAACCAAGAGTGACATCCCTCCGGAAATAGCGGACACCGTTGCAATGTTTCAAATGCCGCCCCTGGAAACCCTGGGAATACCGGAACCGATAGAAATGCCTGATTCCTCGACCTTACCGGCCGAAGACCCGCTGCCAAATCCGTGCCCCTATGTTGATGCTGGGTCTTTGGTGGCATTCACGACGTTTAAATCGAAATTGCCAACCGAGTTGCTTGCCGATGACGACCGGATACTAGTCGATGGGAAATCTCAAGCGGCGACAGCCGAATCGGTAATGGCCGCCGCAAGCAAGGCCGTGTTTATGGCGCTCTCCGGTCCGATGACTGATGACTACCGCGACGCGGAGCGTGCCGCAGGACTCGACGAGACGCTCGGTCATCTGGATCGTGTTGTAAAAGGCATAAGCCGTCTCGCCGCATCCACTTCTCGAGCGCAGAGGATTGTTGACCTAAACGATATCGAACCGACAGCCCTGGCCGCGCTGGATGATGCCTGCGAGTGCGTCTTCGCTCCGGCGGGCTATCAATTTGAGACCTTCCCGCATTTCTTCAAACTCCTGCATTGCGCGGCACAGATTTTCTTGTTGCTAGACGGCGACACAGAGGCGTGTCAGGCGGCGGAAGACCTCTCGCGGTTCATCGGCGACACAGATCAGGAGGTGCCTGCAATAGTGAAGGCATGCAAGACCTTCCATGTACGCGCCGAATCCTATCTGCATAAGGTCTATCAGACTGCCTTCGATCAACGTATGAGTATGGTCGGAGTGGACTACACCGGCGATCTGGAAAACCTGACCGTGATGGATCGGGCTTCCGCTCGCAGCCTCAGCTTTACCGTCCCGCGAACAGATGCAACGCAAGCCGCAGGTTTTGCTCTCTCGAGAACCGTTGGCTACCGCGTCGCGCAGAACTACACCGACACCCTGTTGGTGCGTGAGACGGCACACCTGCTGAACACGGTCTTCAACCAGCCGACGGATCACGTCGAAAGCTACTGCCAGCCGGATCTCCCGTACCTGAATCTCGGCGATACGCTGTCGCTCAGGTACAACGTGGAGACCGAGGATGCCGCGAGCGAGAAACAAGGCTCAGCTGAGCGTGATTTAGAGTTTGTCAAAGCGCTGGCTAAACGGGAAGCGATCGATCTCCTCGGCGATGAGATCGGTGAGGTTCAAGCGAGGGACAACGTGCTTGCCGAGCTTGTGATGGAACACAAGAATGTCGGCGACTACCTTCTGACCTTGACTAACCAATCGATCTCGACCTTCGCTAGCACGCTGGCTCAGGACGCGATCAAGACCTACCTAATCGAGCCGAGGCAGGTTGAGAAGGTGGTCAGCGGCGTTCTTCAGAAGGTCGATTGGAGTAAGGCGTCGCCGCTTAAATACCTGTTTTCCACCACCGCCACCGCGCTGCTAGGTCCGATTACCGCCATGGGCGTCGATCTTATCTTCAGTCTCATTTTCCCGAAAACCGAATTGACTGAAGCGCTCATAAAGGAAATGATTGGTGAGGCGATCGCGGATTCCTTGGGAGAATCCAATCGAAAGCAACTCATTCTCGACATTAAGAAATACGGTACCACGGCCGAACTAGCGGCGGCACACATCGCGGATGCTAAACCACCGTCGAACGGACAATCGGGATTGTTGCAGCCAGCGTACACCGAAGCGGTCGCTGTTACTAATCGAGCCTTCACGGATTTAACCCCGCAATCGAACATCAAGACACATATCGATTCCCGAATATATACACTTTCCTTGTGGATGGAGGCGGTCGATTGCTTGTCGAAAGAGGCGACAACCTATTTAAAGGCGGATGGGCTCGGGCAAAACGCCAAAGCAGCGATCATACAACAAGTCGAACGAGAATTGAGTATGTGTACTACCTCCTTTCAGACGATTTGTAACTGGATCAACGACAAAATCTGGCATAATCGCTTTCACTACTTTCCTGAAGTGTATTGGTTCTTTGACGGGGGAGATACTGTCTACGATCGTAAGAAAGAGTCGAGCAAATGGATCACGGAGTGTCTGAGAGGCAATTATGGCAGAGTGGAGAAATATTGCGCGGCTCTCACTCTGGGTCATGTGATGAACTACCTTCAACTCCGGTACATACAGGTCAAACTAGACTCGCTTGTGCAGCAGTGGAACAACACGTTCAACACAAAGATACCTGGTACTAACAACGCAATGACCTCGTGGCTCAATCATTACACCAGGGATCTATCTTATTACGCGAACGACACCCTTCGTTATAATGGATACACTAAACGTGTCCATCAAGTCGTCGATGTGGGTCGTTACAAATTGAGCCAATATCCTAAGAGCGACCTGGATTGGCTTTGCTACCTCGAAGATGTTAACGGCAAGAGACTTTATCTGCGACCGGGTAGCCATGCCGATCTGACTGGCGCGGGACTCGGCCGGTTGCGGTATCTAGGTGTCGGACTTGGTCTTTACGCGTTCTTGTGGACGGAAAAAGACTTTGGCAAATACTTCGTCGATGAAGAAGTGACATACCGGGATCAGTTTGGGAATATTGTCAGGAAGAAACGGCCTGTTGAGAAACGCAAAGGCAGTGCGTGTCAATTTAATGACGGTTATCGGCTGTATGATATGACCTGGTTGACTGTGCCGATCAAAAGCGCGGTCATTGCCTACGATTTCACGCGCCGGCACGGCAACTTTACCTGGATTCCGCCGATGAAAGTCATCGGTGAGGGACTGACAAAGACCGCGGAACCCCCTGATGTCATCGATTTCAGGATATTCTGATCCAGCAGCAACTAAACCAGAACGGGTACAACCGAATCGCGGAGTTTAATAATCTACTCCCGTTAAGCTGACGCTTTAACGGGAGCTTTCTGTAACCCTAAAACCCACATTCCGCAGGTTGAAAAACACAAAGGGAAGGACAGTTAAGACTTGTAGGGTGCGTTAATGTAATGTAACGCACCCACCAGATCATTAAAATTCGTTTTAGAATATAATTATAAATTATAGCATCTAAAAAAAAGGGCATTTTATGAGTGTTACAGAAATCAAAGAAGCAGTAATGAAACTCAGTGGAGAAGAGTTAACAGATCTGGTAAAATGGCTTGATTGAGTTCTCTGAATCTCTATGGGATAAACAAATTGAAGAAGACTTGGAATCAGGCAAGCTAGATCATTTAATTAAACAAGCAAGGCAAGAATTTCGAGAAGGAAAGTGCCAGGAAATTTAAAGAATTTTACCACTCCACAGTTTTGGGAATATTACCATCAGTTATTACCCGAAATTCAAGAATTAGCCGATAGCTTAATCCCCAACATCGTGGGGCTAATTCATGGTAGGGCTAATTCATGGTAGGGCTAATTCATGAATTAGCCCTACAATCGGCGTTGTCAAATTGAAAGATGCTCCGATGATTTCTCGAGAGAAAAGTTTTTCCCCACGATGGCAAAGCGTCTCGAAATTGGCTGATTTTAAATTGTTGGATACCTGGCTGTAAAATTTGGGATTCATAAGCGCAATTTTAGTCAGTGCCTAGAGGGATTTTGCCGGTAAATCAAGGGGAAAAATTCTCCTTACTGATAGCGAATTCCCGCATCTTCGAGGCGCTGTAAAGCTTCCCCTAATCGCGGGATATCGGCGATTAAACTGACGCGCACATAACCTTCCCCTCCCTCTCCAAAAGCATTGCCCGGAGTGACAACAACACCGGTTTTTTGGAGGACGCTGAGGGCAAAATCCGTGGAAGTCATACCGACGCTACAGGGAATCCAGAGATACATTGTCGCCTTAGAGGGGGGAATATCCCAACCCAATTGACCCAAACCTTTGATTAAAAAATCTCGTCGCTGCCGGTATCTTTCCTGTACTTGTTTGACGTATTCATCCGGCAGTTGTAGGGCGGTTTCGGCCGCTTTTTGGATGACGGAAAAGATGCCATAATCGAGATTAGTTTTCAGGGTGCGTAACCCTTGAATAATATCGGAATTGCCCACGACAAAACCGACGCGCCAGCCAGCCATATTATAGGTTTTTGAGAGGGTATGAAATTCTACACTAATCTCTTTTGCACCCGGAATTTCTAATAAACTGGTGGGCTGATAACCATCAAAACTCAATTCAGCATAACAGAGATCGTGGACGAGCATAATCTCATAGTGCTGGGCCCAAGCAACGATTTTTTCAAAAAATTCCGGGGGGGCAACGGCAGCCGTGGGATTACTGGGATAGTTAAAATAGAGAATTTTCGCCTGTTTAGCCACATCTTCGGGGATAGAATCGATATCTATCAGCCAATCCTGTTCCGCTTTTAAAATAATCGGGTATAGCGTCGCCCCAGCAATCAAGGGACCGCGAAAATGAGCGGGATAAGCGGGACTGGGAACCAGGACCACATCGCCGGGGTTGACATAAGCTAGGGCCAGATGGGATAGGCCCTCTTTGGAACCGAGCAGGGGTAAAGCTTCGTTATCGGGATTGAGTTCCACACCATAACTGCGATCATACCATTTAGCGATCGCTTCTCGGAAACTGGCGGTTCCTTCAAAGGGTGGATAACCATGAAATTGGGGGGTTTCAAAAGCTTGAATGGCCGCTTCGATAACTGGACGCGGGGCAAAACCGTCGGGATTACCCATCCCTAAATCGATTAAATCTAGTCCTTCTTTGCGTGCTAAGGCTTTTAATTCATCCAAGCGGGCGAAAACGTAGGGGGGTAAGGCACTTAATCGCTTGGCGCGGCTATTCGTCCAATTTACACTCATTAACTTCTTGGCTTACTGATCGAGGTAATCCACTATTATTACATGAGTGTATGGCTAATTTAGCAGTTAGTTATTGGGCTAGAATTGGCTGACATCGTAGATGGAGAGCCGAACTAAGGTAATCTGATTAATAGAGGCTGAAAATTACTGATTAGTCCCAGCATTACCCCCATTCTTCGGCATTATCCCCCGGTAAGTCCTGACCCCTCACTCCTCAATTCTGTTGTAAAATATGACTGCGATCGCTGCTCAGATAACTTCTATTTTACCCCCCGACACGCCGGTTATTGCCTGGCCACAAGTGCCAAAGGAGGAACAAGAAAGACTATCAAGGGCAATTAGGGGCAAAAGTCCTGAAATTATAGTTTATCCCGCTAATACGGCTGCTTTAGCCTCTCTAGTGCGTTTTACTAACGAAAATCGTCTGTCTTTATTGGCCTACGGTCAAGGCAGTAAATTAGATTGGGGTGGGTTAGTCGAGTCGCCCGATATTTTAGTTAGTACCCGAAATCTCAACCGGATTATTGACCATGCTAGGGGAGATTTAACTATAACAGTGGAAGCTGGGCTTAAACTAGCAGATTTACAGGCTTTTTTAGCTTCTAGCTCTCAATTTCTTCCTCTTGATCCCAGTTACGCCCATAATGCCACGATTGGCGGTATTATGGCCACGGCTGATGCGGGAACATGGCGGCAAAGATACGGTGGAGTCCGGGATCTGATCCTAGGATTCTCCTTTATCCGTCATGATGGCGAGATTGCTAAAGCGGGAGGGCGTGTGGTCAAGAATGTGGCGGGATACGACATGATGAAGCTATTTACGGGTTCCTATGGCACTTTAGGGATTATCGATCAGATTACCCTACGACTGTATCCCGAAACCCCTAACTCAGAAACCCTGATAATCACTGGAAATAGCGAAAATATTAGTAAATTAAGTCAAGTTATTCGGCAATCGGCCTTAACTCCCACCGTGGCTGAATGTTTAAACCCGGGGATGACGCAAGCATTAGGATTAGGGGAAAAAGTCGCTTTATTGCTGCGTTTTCAAAGCATTCCCGAAAGTATTAGCGAACAATCGCAACAGGTGAGTTATTTAGGACAACAGTTAGATTGTCAGACTAATTCTTATCGGGATGAGGAAGAAGTTTCTCTATGGCAAAAATACCGAAAAACAATCGATAATTATGACCAAGAGGGCAATTTCTTCGGCAAAATAGGATTATTACCTAGCCATTTAGCTCTAGTTATCGACCAAATTAACGGACTAGCCTCGATTAATATTAGTAGTGGGGTGGGTAAAGTTATCTTAAAATCGGAGGAAAATCTTGACAAAATTCGCTCTTTATGCCATGCCAATCAGGGTTATTTAACGGTGTTAACCGCGCCTCCATCGCTAAAGGAAAAAATTGAACCTTGGGGTTATACAGGTAACGCGATTACCATGATGAAAACCCTAAAAAACAAGTTTGATCCTCACGGTATTTTTAGTCCTGAACGCTTTCTTAACAAAATCTAATTAAAAATCATGCAAACCTCCGAGCATTCCCCTAACTTTCAAGAATTAATCGACCAAAAAAATCAAGGATTTGACCCCAAAAATCCCCCCGCTCAAGAATTAATCGATAGTTGTGTTCACTGTGGTTTTTGTCTATCTACCTGTCCCAGTTATCGAGTCATTGGCAAGGAAATGGACTCCCCCCGGGGTAGAATTTATCTGATGAATGCCATCAACAAAGGGGAAGCAGTTTTAGACGAAACCACTAGCCAACATTTTGATACTTGTTTAGGTTGTTTAGCCTGTGTTAGTACCTGTCCATCGGGAGTACAATACGATCAATTAATCGCCGCAGTTCGTCCGCAGGTGGAACGCAATCAACCCCGCAGTTTTAAAGATAAAATTATTCGTTTTCTGATTTTTAATCTCTTTCCCTATCCCGTCCGTCTCAAATTATTTTTACCTTTCCTCTGGTTATATCAAACCCTAGGATTACAAACCCTAGTCAGGAAATCGGGACTATTAAAAATGTTCTTTCCTCGTCTAGCAGCGATGGAATCAATCTTACCAAAAATTACCCTGGCATCTCTGTTTAAAAACTATCCCGATGTTATTCCCTCCCAAACTGAAAAACGCTATCGGGTGGGAGTGGTTTTAGGTTGTGTGCAGAGACTCTTTTTTTCGCCAGTAAATGAAGCGACAGTGCGGGTTTTAACTGCCAATGGTTGTGAAGTGGTTATCCCAAAAACCCAGGGTTGTTGCGCTGCTTTACCCGCACACCAAGGACAGGAAAAACAAGCACAAAGTTTGGCCAGACAAATGATCGATAGTTTCGCAGCAACCGAGGTTGATTATATTATTATCAATGCGGCGGGTTGTGGTCATACTCTCAAGGAATATCATCATATTTTAGCCGATGATCCTGAATATAAAGATAAGGCTAAGGAGTTTGTGGCTAAAGTACGCGATGCTCAAGAATTTTTAGATGCGGTGGGATTAACTGCTGATTTATCGCCGATTACTGAGACAGAATTAACCCTAGTTTATCAAGATGCCTGTCATCTTTTACACGGACAAAAAATCTCGGTGCAGCCACGGCAATTATTGCAAAAAATCCCCAATATTAACTTAAAAGAACCTATCGATGCGGCCTTGTGTTGTGGTAGTGCCGGAGTTTATAATATGCTACAACCAGATACTGCCGATCAATTAGGTCAGCAGAAAGTACGCAATTTATTAAATACCGGTGCTGCGGTGATTGCTTCTCCTAATCCGGGTTGTTCCCTACAAATTAAAAAACATCTACAATTACAGGGAAAAGATACACCCGTTATTCATCCGATAGAATTATTAGATTATGCGATTCGCGGGCTGAAAATTTCCTAGTTCATCCCCGTTTTATCTTAATTTTCGGTAATTTTCTCGGTAGTTTGTCCTTACTGTCACCTATAATTTTGATAGAGGGGTTTCACCTCTCCTCTGTTATTACTCGGTGGAAATAGCATCAGGAAAAATCTAGGGAACAATATTGTTCCCCCTTCTATCTTAAAATCCAGTTCACAGAAAGATACAGTTAGGAGCAATCAGACTCAACTATTTACTAAGACAATTTACTTTTGTTTTCCCATGGCAAGGTTCGGGAAAACCCTGCACTTAAAACTGGTCATATTTATTTCCTAATTCAAACTCAACCATAAATTTTTTTTTAGGAGAAATCAATAATATGCAACTAAAGGCCGAAACTAGCAACTTTAGTCAATCAAGAAAGCTTTTCTTATATATATTAAAAATCTTCATCATTTGGAGAGGAACGCTTTTACTGATGCACCTCATCGGACTCAGTTTTAGTCAGATGAATGAATCTTCATCTCCTCAAGCACCTTTTTGGCATATGTTTCCCGATAATCATTATTTGGATTCTTTCTTTCGTTTTGATAGTGCCTGGTACAACGAAATTATTCAAACAGGATATTCATACAATCCTGAAAAACAATCGAACGTTGCTTTTTTTCCTCTCTATCCTATTTTAGTCAAAGCAATTGCATATTTAACCTCCTTAAATGTGCCTATCGCTGGTCTTTTGCTTTCTAATTTATGTCTAATATTTGCCTTGATTTTTGTTTACAAAATTAGTAATATTTATCTGAACAAAAGAGGCAGTGAAAAGGTTTTAATCCTTATGTTGGTTTTTCCTACTTCCTTTTTTTATAGCTGTTTTTATACTGAGAGCCTCTATTTGCTAACCACCGCTGCTTGTTTTTATTTCTTTCTGAACAAGAAGTATTTTTGGTCTGGATTTTTTGGATTTTTTGCCAGTTTAACTAGAGTCACAGGAGTAATAATTTTTCTAGCTTTTGCTATCGAATTACTCTGGAAATATTTAAAGAAAAAAGAACTGCCCAGGAGAGAAAGTCTTTTCCTCCTATTAATACCCTGTGGGTTAATCGCTTATATGGTATTTTTAGCTTGGAAATTCAATGAACCTTTGGCATTTATTAAAGTTCAGGATTTATGGGGTAGAGATGAGAGAGTATTTCCTTTAATTACTCTAATAAACTACTGGAGGAATATCAATTTTATGTTTCCAAAAGATGCCAATCATGCAGTGGGATTCTTAAATACTTTTTTTAGCTTCTCTTTCTTAGGCATTTTGCTCTTCTCTATCGTTAAAAAGCCTCTCAATATTTCCCTACTGATTTTTGCCTTCCTGAGCATTTTTTTACCTTTAAGTACAGGAACAACACAATCAATGATGAGGTATATGATGACAATATTTCCAATATTTATTATTCTTGGATATTGGAGCCAAAAAAATCGTTATTTTTATGGTTTTCTGTTATTCTTGTTTACCTATTTTTTATCGATTCTATTTCTTTGGTATGGTAATTGGGGCTGGATAGCTTAGTTGATCGTGCAGTTGAGTCAAATTGTCCCAACTGGTGGTGCTAACATAGCTCTTTGCTCAAAGAGAGTCGATTTATTTGTTCAAAAATATCAACTAGATAGAGAATTATTGTAATCCTAAATTAGAGGTATGATAAAAAATGTTACTCACATTGCCGAATATCTATATCGCTCAATAAAATCAATCACAATCACAGGATAAGCGTTTAAATGCGATCGAGATTGGCTTGATTTTAATACAAAAATACTGCACATTGATCATCCTCAGGCTTTGAACGCAAGGAAAAGCACACCCCACAGACAAAGACCTTGTAATGATAAAATCGACCATGGCGATGGCTTAACTATTAGTATTGTTTGCGTCGGACTAGCAGGAGATAAAAGCGTGACCTTTAAGATTGGTTTACTCGGTTTCGGAGTTGTGGGGACGGGAACAGCGAAAATCCTCCTTGATCCTTTTGGTCGTCATCCCGTACTCAAAGAGATTACCATTGGACGAGTGGGAGTTAGATCCCTAGATAAACCAAGAGAAATCGAGCTTTCTCCCCAACTGTTGACCACTGACCTAGAATCGATCGTTACTGACCCAGAAATTGATATTATTGTCGAATTATTGGGTGGTTTGGAACCAGCGCGCTCTTTAATCCTCCAAGCAATCGCATCGGGAAAGCACGTTGTTACAGCAAATAAGGCGGTTATTGCCCGTTTTGGTGATGAAATCTACGCCAAGGCTAACGAAAAAGGGGTTTATGTCCTCCTAGAAGCGGCCGTGGGTGGTGGAATTCCCGTCATTAAACCCTTAAAACAATCCCTCGGAGCTAATCGCATCAGCAGCATCATGGGGATTGTTAACGGTACAACTAACTATATTCTCACGGAAATGAGCCAAAAAGGGGCAGATTTTAGCGAAGTTCTGGCCAAAGCTCAGGAATTAGGCTATGCAGAAGCGGATCCCACTGCGGACGTGGATGGATTCGATGCAGCCGATAAAATCGCTATTTTAGCCTCTCTGGGTTTTGGAGGTCGGGTAAAACGGGAAGATGTTTACTGTGAAGGTATCCGGCAAGTTAGCGCCGTTGATATCGCCTACGCTGATAGACTGGGATTTGTAATTAAATTATTAGCGATCGCGAAAGATACGGTTAAAGAGGATTCCGATACCCTAGAGTTGCGGGTTCATCCGACCCTAGTACCGAAAACCCATCCCCTCGCTAATGCTAACGGGGTCTATAACGCTATTTTGGTCGAGGGGGAACCCTTGGGACAGGTGATGTTTTACGGACCGGGTGCCGGTAGCGGACCGACGGCCAGTGCGGTAGTATCGGATGTGATGAATATCGTCGGAATTTTAAAAAGTAGTGGTAAAACCAAGGAACTTGACCCGCTTTTAAGCTGTATTCACCAGCATTATTGTCAAATTGCCCCGATGGAGTCGTTATCGACCCGTTTTTATGCTCGTTTTCTCTGTCGCGATGTGCCGGGGGTAATCGGTCATTTAGGTATGGCTTTCGGCGACCATGGGGTTAGTCTAGAATCCGTGGTACAAATTGGTATTAGGGGTGATTTAGCCGAAATTGTCGTTGTCACCCACGATGTACGCGAGGGCAATTTCCGCAACGCTTTAGCGGCCATAGAGTCTTTAGAAGCTATTGACAGTATTCCTAGTATTCTCCGGGTTTTGTAATTATAGAGATCGCTTTTTTTATGGTCATGGGTCGGAGAATCAGAAGTGAGAAAAGTTGGCTAAGTTTGACTAGCACAATTTGGTTTTTTTGTCTAGGTTTTTTGACCTTAAATCAAAAATTAATTTTTGCCCAAGTATCTGATAATGTTTGTCCCCTGCCGATTTTATCAAGGTTACAACGCCATAAAATCCAAGCGGGAGAAACGATCGCCTCAATTGCCGAAAAATACGCTCTCATCCCGGCAACGATAATTAAATTCAATCCGACTATTCTCAAAAATGGTTTGGCCCCCGTCGGTAAAGAAATCTTCATTCCCCCGATAAACGGCATTCGTATCGAAGCACCGAAAGGTTCCACTTGGCGCGATTTAGAAGCGGCCTATGGTATTCGTGCTGATATACTCTTTGAGCTTAACGGTTGTGGTCGCCGACCGACAATAGTTTTTATCCCCGGCACCAATTGGTCCGCCACGGGCAAGCGATGGGATTATACTGGATTAAGTTCTTATCCCTTACCCTTGGCCAGCACTGTCGGATTAGCCTACGGTTGGCAAAAAAGCCCCACGGAACAGAAAAATCTCTTTCATAGTGGCATTGATCTTCTTGCAGATGTTGGTACTAATGTTCTAGCCGCCGAGGATGGTCTAGTGATTTATGTGGGTCAGGAGGGAGCTTATGGTAATTTGGTAGTAATTAATCATTTAGGTCGCCGGCAGACCCGTTATGCCCATTTAAGCCGGGTTACAGTGAGAATTGACCAACGGGTACGAGCAGGAGACGTTATCGGTGCGGTTGGCACCACGGGACAACCGGATATTATTCCCCCCCATCTTCATTTTGAGGTGCGCTTAGATACTCCCGTCGGTTGGACGGCGCAGGATCCCGCTTTGCATTTGCCATCACGGGGGGACAGAGAGCCTGAAAAGTAGATAGGGGGTGGGGTGTAGGGGTTGGGTGAACCCAAATAAGCGATTTGCTATCAAGGAGGGATCGAGAAAGCGGCTTTTGTTGCTCTTCAACTATCCCTTCAACCCTGATGATTGGCGGAAATTCTGCCAACCGGCATAACGAGCGGCTGCACCTAATTCTTCCTCGATGCGAAGTAACTGATTATATTTGGCCAGACGTTCACCACGACAGGGAGCGCCAGTTTTTAATTGAGCTGCCGAGGTGGCAACGGAGAGATCGGCGATAAAATCATCGAGAGTTTCCCCAGAACGATGGCTAATATAGACAGTATAACCGCCAGAACGAGCGATTTTAATCGCTTCTAGGGTTTCCGTGACGCTGCCGATCTGATTGACTTTAATTAAAGAGGCATTGGCAACACCTCGATTGATCGCTTCCTGAATAATTTTCGGATTGGTACAGAAAATATCGTCTCCTACCAGTTGAATGCGATCGCCTAATCGTTTGGTCAATTCTTGCCAACCCTGCCAATCTTTTTCACCTAAACCATCTTCGAGGGAAACGATTGGGTATTGATTCAGCCAACTTTCCCACATATCGATCATTTCCTCGCAAGATTTCCGACTTTGATCGGATTTGAAAAATTCGTAGTAACCGCCATCACGCCAAAGTTCGCTAGTGGCAGGATCCAGAGCGATGGCAAAATCTTCTCCCGGTTTGTAACCGGCTTTTTCAATTCCAGCCAAAATTAACTCTACCGCCTCCACGTTAGCCTTTAAACTAGGGGCAAAACCGCCCTCATCACCGACACCAGTATAGTAACCTTTTTGTTTTAAAATCGATTTGAGAACGTGGTAGACTTCCGCTCCCATGCGTAAAGCTTCCGTAAAACTGGGCGCACCGACGGGAACTAATTTATACTCTTGAAAATCAACGGTGTTATCGGCATGAACACCGCCGTTAAGGATATTAAAACAGGGAGTTGGTAAGAGATTCGCTTCCTCACCGCCCAAATAACGATATAGAGGCATATTTTCAGAAGCAGCCGCTGCCCGAGCCACTGCCATAGACACTCCCAAAATGGCATTGGCTCCCAAATTTTTCTTATTGGCTGTACCATCGAGTTCTAACATGGTTTGATTGATCGCTGTTTGTTGGCTGACTTCGGCTCCTTGCAGGGCATTGGCGATCGCTCCCTTGACGTGGGCTACTGCTTTTAACACTCCTTTGCCACCGTAGCGTTTATCATCACCATCTCGCAACTCCCAAGCTTCATTAATCCCCGTAGATGCCCCCGAAGGCACGGCGGCTCTGCCTTTGCTAATCATCTAAGATTACATCCACTTCCACTGTGGGATTACCGCGGGAGTCAAGAATTTCTCTGGCAGTAATTGAGGCAATTTTAGCCATGTTTTTATTCCTTATCTAGGTGGTTTCATCTCAATTATTATAGTTAGTAAAAGTATAGTCAATAGACAGACTGAATTCCATTTCAGAAATTCCCTTCACTTTTACTTCGAGAGATTGATTCTCCTTGGGTGAACTACGCACCTCTCTATCCCATAGCGGTTAAACGCATTTGGGAATGCTACACTTCGGGGGCGACCCCCCTTTTTTGCCTGGTGGAATGAGCGGTAGGAGTAAGCTAAGACGCATTTAAACCGCTTATTCTTAGATTAGCCGAACCTCCCCCAATCCCTTTACTGTTTGCCTTTTGCCTTTTGCCTCTTGCCTCGTCTCAACAAGTAATTTAAATTACGAACAGCTTAATTCGGCCTGCGATCGAGTCAGGTCTCCCGGATAGGCTTTTCGGTCTGTTGTCATCTTCCTTACCCTTAGAACATCTATATCACTACACTACCCCTAGTGGTCTCCTGACTTTTCAAACATCCTCTGAGATCAAATCCTCTTATATTGTTACATACAGCAATGAATTATTATCGCCCTAACTGTTGTCTTGGCAATGAATTGGCAATTAATCAGAAATTAATCTAAGCAATTATTGTAGGTTGGGTTGGTGCGACCTGTTTCAGGCTCATCCTAGTTTACTGTGTTATCTATAAATTTATAAAAACTCAATCCGTCTCTTGCCCAAAATTACAGAGCCTAAAATCCAACAGGACAGTTATCAAGAGCCAAAATAGTTGTGTGAAAACTGTTTGAGAAATTTGTCTTCGATCTTTAGCATACTGAACTCAGATGAGCCGTATATTTATATGGGGAAAGTTCAGGTATATACCCCAAAATAGTCCTACTGTTCACTAATTTTACTTTCAGCGAGAATTTCTTGGAGGACGGGGGATAAATTGCTAGTTAAACGACCAGAACGAATAAATTCAGCGTAGGTATCAGCTTCGATATCTAGGAGAGTTTCCCGAAGTTGTTCCATTGTTAATAGCTGTAATTGGGGATAACTATCGTTGAGAGATTGAATTTCCGCTTCTACAGTCTTTAACTTTTCTTTGACGAGATGCTGCTCATAACTAAAGAATTCGGGGGCAACATCGGGAGATTTATCTAACTTAGAAAGATAGTCTAAAACCCTTTTTAAAGCTACCCGTCGGGCTAAAAGTTCCGCATAGTTTTCTCGAATTGGTTGATCACCGATCAAGTCTAATCTCGATAGGAAAGTTTGAATAGTTAATCCTTGAACCAACAGGGTAAAGAGAACAACTCCGAAGACGATATCGATGATATCCTGACGATTGGGAAAAATAACCGGCACACTTAAAGCTAGGGCAATAGAAACGGAACCACGCAAACCTCCCCACCATAAAACCGTTTTTTCCCGCCAATTAATTTTAGTTTCCATCAAGGCATTACTAACAGTTGCCAAAGCAAAGGTAGCCAAAAAACGGGCTGCTACTACGGCGGCGATCGTGATAAAAATTAAATTGAGATTATCGGCTAAACTGGAGAGGCGTATCTGATCGCCGATGAGGAGAAAAACGATCGAATTGACAAAAAAAGCGAGAAACTCCCAGAATTCCGTGACTAATAGCCTGGTACGGGGACTCATACTAATTCTAGAGCCAAAATTACCCAAAATAATCCCCGTAGTCACCACTCCGATTACCCCCGAACCCCCGAACTCTTCGGTTAATAAATAAGCACCGTAGGCGGACACAAGAGTTAAAGACTGTTCCACTAGGGGTAAATCGAGACGTTGAGTCAGATAGGAAATACCAAAACCCACTAAACAACCCACTCCTACCCCGATACCGATAAAAGCGGCAATCCGGCTAATAGTTGTCTCTAAGGATAGACCACTAGCACCGAGGGGAATTTCCACCAAAAGAGCGAAAGCGACCACAGCGACCCCATCATTAAATAAGCTTTCCCCTTCCAAAAGCACGGTGAGTTTTTTACTGGCCCCCAATTCGCGAAAAAGAGCGACAACAGCGACGGGATCCGTAGAAGAAAGGCTCGCACCCACTAATAATGCCGTAAATAGGGGTAAATTGGTCAATTCATCGAGGGTAAAACCAACCCCGAAAATCGAGATAATTACGCCGACAATAGCGAAAAGACTGACGGGAATCCAATTATCCTTCAGATCTCGCCAGCGTGTATTCCAAGCGGCTTCAAATAGCAAAGGAGGCAGAAAAATTTCTAGAATCAGTTCGGGGGATAGGTTCACCAGACGGATATCGATGAAAGCTAAACCTAAACCGACTATCACTAACAATAGGGTGTAAGGAATTTGGCGAAACCAGCTAAAAATCCTCGAAACCGTGGCCACACTCAGGGAAACGGACAAAACAATTAGAAATTGTTCTAAATTTTGCTTAATAACTTCATCGGTAGCGGATTCTAAACTCATTGGGTAGGAGGCAATCGGTGAGCGGACGTGCAAGAAAAGAACAATCTCAATTATTATTACACTTTAGAACCAGTGATTTTTTCTCCTAAACCCAAGTTTTTTCGCTGGCAATTCCTTGTTATCTATGTCCTTGACTATGCCTCAGTCTGCCGAGTCCCCCACGAGTGAGGATTTACCCCTAGCTATCTCACCTAGTAACGAGCAGTTAGAGAATATTAATAGCTATTTAAACCTGATTTTGGTGGCTCTAGTCTCTCTAGCTAATTTAGACTCCGATTATATCACCCAAGCAGCCCAGGAATTAGCCTTAGATCTGGATACAAGCGATCGCCTAGCGTCCCACTACTGGCAACCCCAGTCAAAACTCTCCCTCGCGGACATCCGTTCTCTCGTTCTCCTCCTCTGTCATCTGGCCCAAAAAAACCAAGAGTTAATCCGTCGCGCCGTAATTCTCTTGGAACAAGTGGGGACTCAAGAACAAGAATCAGTCAAAACCACACTTTTGGGCAATTATATCGCTCATTTTCGCTTAAAATACCCAGAAATATCGGAAAATAATCTCAGTAATTCTAGCCTGACTTCCCTAGCCTGGAAATTATTAATCGATTTATTGTTCTACAGCAGCCCCCGCAGTCATCTCCTTCTCTGGCACACCGTTTTGGCAAATCAAAAGTAAAAAGGATATCAGTTATCAGTTATCAGTTATCAGATGTAAGTTATCAGATGTAAGTTTTCAGTTCACTGTTTACTGTTTACTGATCACTGAAAAAAAGCTTCCCAGTTCATAATTCATAATTCATAATTCATAATTCATAATTCCCACGGATAAGTAAAAATGAGTAATCTAATTCGCAAATATACACCCCCCACCTGTACCCTAGAAATTTGGGGAAATAGTTCGCCTCTAGCGGTTTGGCTAGGTAAAAATGTCTTAAACGATGCCCATTTTGAATTGCGCTTTGATGATCCTAGATTGAGTGAGGAAAAACAGGTGACGATCAAAGGCGATCGCACACAATTACAACTCCTAGGGGAAATTGTCGCTAATTATGTGCAGAATTTACTCTCTAGTCCCGTTTCTAGCCTCTCTTTCGTGGCTAGTAGTTCCCCCGAAAGTCATCTTCCCTCCTTACCCTCTCTCCATTGTCAGGGACTTCTCCAGCATCAATTATTTTTAGGTTCCTTGCTAACCGATAGGGATAAACAGGAGATTGAATTAACCACATCGCAATTATTCGATCTAGCCAATGCTTTAGGGGAATATAACCATGAAAGTCCCCTAATACCCCCTTTAATTCGCCAGAAAACTCGAAAGAATACCCTGATCTGGACGGGATTAATCGCCTCAGCCCTAATAACTATCGGGGGAATAGCGATCGCATTTTATCAACAGCAAGAACTAACCAACAATGATTTAACCATCGATCCCAATAGTGCCAAGATTCCCCAACCCTTGCCAACGCTGCCTTTACCCCCCACGGGAACAGCCGCCCCAAACCCGCAGTTACCGGCAAATTTGGGCAATAAAACCCCTTTACCGCCACCGCCCCCCGTGGCAACCGTTCCAGCCCCAGTTCGCCCCTCTAGCGTCCCCCTAGTGATTCCGTCACCCACTTTACCGCCGCCACCAGTCACGGGTTCGCTTCCTGGCGGCACGGCGATCATCATTGAACCGAATAATCAGAAAATCCCGATTACTGCCCCCCCCGTCACTGGTGATCAGGGTACAAATGCACTGGCAAATGTTACCCCCACCACGATGAATCCGACTCCAGCACCGCCAAAATTGCCCAATTTACCGCCTCTAAGCCCTATTAACCCCGAAAATGTCAATTTAGACCCCAAGCCGCCCACAAGCACCGCTAAAGCCCCAGAGACGAACTTACTAGATACAATTCCCCAAGTGGCAGAAACCAGAGAATATTTTCAATCCCGTTGGCAACCGCCGGAAAGTCTCAAGCATACTCTAGAGTACCGTTTGGTCTTAAATCAGGATGGTTCCCTAAAACAGATTATTCCCCTCGGACAGGCGGCGAAAATCTATCTCGATCGCACTAATATGCCCCTGCTCAATCAACCTTTCCTTTCTCCCCTCGATATCCCCGGTAATCCCCAATTGCGTCTGGTTCTCGGTTCCGATGGTACGGTGCGGACTTTTATGGAACAGCAATAGGCTGTACTGCATTGAAAGCAGTTATCTTCATGGTGAGGTATGGGGTTTTTATTTTGGGGAGACAGAAGACAGGAGTTGATTTAGGAATGGGCGATCCTTGGTTATCTTCTGTCACTGTCGAAAAATTGGCCACTAAATCAGGAGTGGAATTAATCTCCCTCGCAGAAGCAAAACACTATCCCCAAGAACATTGGTCTAAAGAAATTAATCCCCAGATTATTAATTTTCTCGGACGCAAAATCTAAAGAGCTATTTAAGGTGATGCAGAAATTGTCTCAATTACCCTTCTCTGATTATAGTAGAAGCGGAGGCTTCGCTTTTTCAAAATTTCTGGGTTTAGGGCTAGTAATTTCTCGATATAACAAAAAACTATTGAAGCTTAAATAGTGATAAAAATTTTTGTTCGTTCAAAACGATAGGTAGGGAGGAGATATAGGAATAATTCTCTACAAAGACAATTTTTGGAGATTTATTGATGCAATTTAGAGAATTTGACTGGGATCAGTCTAAAAGATATTCTAATATAGAGAAGCATGGGATAGATTTTGCGGCTGTTCCTCCTATTTTCGATGGTCACTGTCTAATCAGAGAAGATAATCGCCAAGATTACCAAGAAATAAGGATGTGTTTGCTGGGACAATTAAACGGGATAATCTGTTATGTTGTCTATACTATAAGAGGGGAAACTTGCCGATTGATTAGTGCTAGGAGAGCAAACGAACGTGAGCGAAGAAAGTATCAAGAGAGTATCCCCCAAGATGGGGATTGTTAACACAAAAGAAGAAAGCCAAGATTTAACCGATTGGGAGCGAGTTAAATCGATGAGCGATGCAGAAATCGAGGCTAATGCTCTGTCGGATCCCGATGCGCTCCCTTTTGATGATGACTGGGAAAATGCGGCGATCATTTCTCCCAAAATATGGTAATAATATAATTAGCTAGTCAAATATATGAATTTTTGCAGCCAGTTAAAGATTGTTGATTGGAGTGGTTTTAATCATGGATAAGAAACTATTATTAAGGTTATTATATTTAGTAGGGTTAAATTGTCTGTTTTTGAGTGACCCTCCTGTCGTAAGTAGGTGGGTGGAATTAAATATAAGATGAACGTAGGATGGGTTAGCGGTAGCGTAACCCATCCTACAAATAATTGTGCCTCCCTACTCTAAGCTTCTTTGTCAAAGCAGATTGACTGCTGCCTGTTCCACCGTCTCTCTCAGACTAAGAGTTAGACGAGTTAGTTAATGCTTCCTTCGGCTCATCCAGAGAAGACAAGAGAAACCCAATAGGGACATCGCACCTATTGAGGGTTCTGGAACCGCAGCGGCAATTTCAAAAGCAGGAACTGTGGTTTTAAAGACATGGTAAATCGAGTTGGAGGATACGTCGAATGGTAACAAATCAAAGCCGGGCAGATAAGCTGGCAGATCCGAGGAAGTAACGGCATCATGCAGAAACGACGTATACAGATTTCCACTAGCTCCGCGATGAGTTTCCGGCGAGGTGGGGGTGAATTCCGTTCCCCCTGGATCAAAACCGGAGATAATACCAGTATCCAAAACCTTGCCATAAACCGTGGTCAAGGTTGCATCGCCGGTCAGGGCTGGCTCGTTCGGCAAAGTAACGAATATACGCGCACTATAAAGCTCCAGTGTAACCCTGGGACCCCCATCCCAAAACAGTAGATCAGAACCCCCAATAGGAGTTCCATTTGATGTGTGTCCCCACCATTCGGTCAGAAAAATTTTCGATTGTGGTGTCGAGGAAGGAGGTATCGACATGGTTCCATCAGGGAAGGAGCCAATGGTTTTAGCAGAAACTGACGGCAAGAAAGAAAATAGCGAAAAAGCCAAGATAATGAATTGTTTCATGACCTACTCCTAAATACAGACTAGACAGTTTATATAGTCTGACGGTTCGCTCATTTTCCACATATAGTGTTTTTGGATCAAGCTATCCACTACTATAAATCAAACCTGCCAGACTACAAAACTTTCACTTTGTTTAGTGTCAGAAGTGTTGAATGTTAAGATTTTGAGGATATTGTCCAAGTTGTGCGTTGGCATTGATGATACCAAATTTGAGCAGTTAATGACTCTATTCTCAATAAATAAGGGATTTTACCTGGGTGAAACCCAAATATTGTAAAGTTCTATTGCAGGATTCAACACTTCTGGTTTAGTGTAAGCGGAAACTCTCAAGATGACTACAAGTCTTAAGAAATATTCACAAACCTTAAAAACCACTTTCCGCACTTGATGATTAAGTCGCAATAATACCATTTTTCTAAAGTAATGGCAGATATGGTTAATTGCCCTCACCCCCAACCCCTCCCCCAGAACGGGAGAGGGGTGTAGGATGAGGGACACGAATAAAGAAAAATGGTATAAGATTAGAAAATCAACACAAGCTGAGATTAAAAAATAGCTGCAGTAATTTTTGGTAAGTTCTAGACCTTTTAAACAGGATTTAGTATTATTATATAACGAGGTGATTATTTTATCGTCTCTAGTTTGTTGTTAATTCCGTTCTAAATATCCTTTGAAACCTTGTTTACTTGATACAGATATTCTTTCCTTCCCCCTGAGATTGCTTCACTTCACTACACTCCATTCGCGTCGGACATTGTTAATTATTGATCGGCGATCGCTATAAATGGTAGAATAGTTATGTTTAATGAGGAACAATTAATGATGAATGTCAAAGACTATCCCTTTGCTCAAGACTTGATTATAGATGCTCAAGGTCAGATTCAGCAAGTAATTATTAACTTTGAAGATTATCAACAAATGATAGAAACCTATGAAGATACAGGACTCTATCGCGCTATGATAGACGTTAAAGATGAAACTCCCTTAAGCCTTGAGGAAGCCTTGATTGAATTAGAAAAAGAATGAAACCCAATTATCTTCCTACATTTATTAAGGATCTTAAAGGTTTAAAAAGTACCTCCTCTTACAAAGCGTTAAGAGTTGTTTTACTCGAAGACGGAATCACGATCCATAATGCTTTTTTTGACAGGAATTTTAAGCCATGAAAATCACCTACTTTCAAGATAAGGACACCCTATATTTAGAATTTAATAACAATCCTATTGTCGAGACTCAAGAAATCAATGAAAATACCTTGGTCGATCTTGACAAGGACGAGAATATTTGTGCAATAACCTTAGAACACGCCAAAAGCTTAACAGATCTGAATGCTTTTTCCATAGAAACTATTGTCGCTCCTCAATTAGCTTCAAGTTTATAAGATGTGTCAAAAACAATTATTCTACAAACCCTATTGATTCCCTATGCAAAACCAAATTAACCTCACTATTGAACGCTTTCAAGAAAACGGACAAGATTACTATGTCGCTACCAGTCCCGATATACAAGGACTTGTTGCTGAGGCTGATACGATAGATAACGTCATTGATATTGCTAAAGACCTAATTCCTATCCTATTAGAATTAGAAACCGATGATAAACCAGCTTCCTCCGTAACGCTTACCACCGCTAACCAGTTCCAAATCCCCCTTCTGGTATCGTAATTATGGGCAGACTTTCAGGCTTTAGCTACCGTGAAGTCACCCGCAAACTGAGAAAAGTGGGATTTGAATTTTATCGAACAGGAAAAGGTGATCATGAAGTTTGGTTTAATCCTCAAACCCGATTAAAAACGATCATTCCCCATCATCGAGAAATCAGGGAGGGAACACTACAAAGTATTCTTAAACAATGCCAAATTAGCGTTGACGAATTTTTGTATCTGTAAGAGATTACTAATGCTTACTCAACTCAATCAACTTAAACTCACTAACCTTAGCATTGATCAAAAAATCGATATTCTTGCTCAATTAAGCAGTTCGATCTCTTATCTTGACGTTCATACCCAAGACTTACCTGATTTAATTGGAGATGAATTATTGAGATTACCTGATGAAGATTATAGCGTTTCTTGCGTCTGTGAGAATGTACCTCTTGTGAACAGGAAACGCTATATAACGAGGTGATTATTTTATCGTCTCTAGTTT
The DNA here is from genome assembly GCA_007096045.1 of Microcystis novacekii Mn_MB_F_20050700_S1. GTDB lineage: Bacteria > Cyanobacteriota > Cyanobacteriia > Cyanobacteriales > Microcystaceae > Microcystis > Microcystis novacekii. The sequence goes on from SFAU01000117.1 coordinate 27,659, forward strand.
GTTGTTAATTCCGTTCTAAATACCCCTGATAACTTGACCGGAACTGTTCGATCGATAAGTTCTTTGTCCAATATTCTACCAGAGCATGACCCCAAGCCCAAGCTTCCTTGTCGGCAGTGCTAGAATTTTCTAATAGTATTGGCCAAAGTGCCAATAAATCAAAACTTTTATTCTCCGGATTTAAGAGAGAAGAAAGCTCGTAGGCCATCTGTAATTTACCGATCGCTACTGGTAATTGTTCCACAGGAATTTGTTCAGCTAAAAGATAGGCTAAAGTGGGTCTTCCCGTGGCTAAAGTGGAGATAAAACCTAGAATAGGACTTTTTAATAGGGCCGTTAAACCTTGTCCCGTGGCCATCTGTAAAGTATAGCGATCGATTATTTTCGCCGCTGCCAGGGTTCGAGTTTCTAAATCCGCTAAAAAACGGGCCAAACGCAACTGTTTTGCGGGGGAAATTGCCCCCAGCAAAGCGATTGATAACTCCTCATCCCCCCAAGCTTCTCTATCCGGCTGTTGACTGACCATCGGCAAAATGCGATCGCAGAGATTCTCGAATAATTCCGCCCGATACTGCAAGCAATCGCGGATATTGACTTCTTTGGGACTTTCTCCCGTCAGCCAATTGTAGGGGGGTTGCCACTCTCGCAGCGGACGCAGGCGATCGACTTGAGAAACACAGACTATAACTGGTAAATTGTCAATAGTTTGTTGCAAATCTTTAAGAAAAGCCTCATCCATGGCCAGGGCGGGATCGAGGGCGGGGGTGACAAGAATTAATAAATCGGCGTTTTTGGCATAATTTAGAACTTTTTGCCGATAATCAGCCCGATTTGACTGTTCATAGCCCGGGGTATCCCAGAGGATTAACTCGTCCCCTTCTGGGGTTTGCCAATGGTAGGATTGAATCGCGTCGGTACTGGGCAATAGATCCACTTGGGCCAAATCGGCCCGAAAAAGAGTATTAATTAAACTGCTTTTGCCGGCCCCGGTGCGTCCAACCAGCAGAATATTAACCGGTTGGCGATCGATTGCCGTGATCGGTTCCGCTTGGGCGAGAATTTCCTTGAGAGTAGTAGTGGCAATTTTTGTCTTGGTGGGGAGAGTGGGGGCGAGATTACTGCCACTGTAGAGTAACACCGCTTGGCGAGAGAGATTTCTCAGGGCATTTTCCCGCAAAACTTGCCCTAAATTGACTAATAATTGCTGATCCGCTCGATCGCTGTACTTCTGACTAGCCACTTTAGCCACGGCCGCGGCGGGATTGATTACCCATTGCGCCCAATTCCAGACCTGCCAAAGTTTTTGGGCCGAGGGTTGCAATTTTTGATAAACTTCGTAGGCCTGATAGGCTTGGCCGATGGTGATTTGATTCAAGGCCGGGGAAAGATTCTGCATCCAGCGATCGCTATCATCCACGGTTCCCCGAATTAAACCGTAGGCCTGGGGAATGTAAATATTTAATAAGGGGTACTTGACATCGGGGTAATATATATGGGCGATGGCACTGACCAAATCCTGACAGCGTTGCCAAAAAGTCGCCCAATCTTCCCAAACCGGGCGATCATTGCGGGCCTCGACGATAATCCTCTCGATAATTTCCTCGACATTTCCCCCGGAATCACCGTCAGGAGGGGTTAATTCTGCCTTCACTTCGCCAATGGTGGCTTCAATTTCCCCGACCACTGGGCGCGTCCATTTGACCAACAGGAAGCGCCAAGCAACAAAAATCAGGGTAAAAACTGCCCAAATCCAATTTAAACCCCATTGATTGATCTGGACACTGGCGGCCACGAGCAGAAAAATGACCACGGCGGCGATCGGAACTGCTAAAATCAACCCTTGCCAAGTTTTTAACCGTAACATTGCTCGATCTGGTTTTTTTCCATTCTACCGATCTCTGATTCTCGGTTAGGAGGGCAGAAATTAGACAGTGGCATCAATTTGGGCGAGGATTGCTGTGGACAACTGACAAAGTTGTTGATGACAAGGACCATTACTGGCCATGATCCCCCCCCATTGCCGCACATCGCCGCGATTATAGCGCACCGGTTGACCGTCAAAATAGGAGAATTTGCCGCCTGCTTCCGTTAAAATCAACTCTGGGGCGGCAAAATCCCAGTCTTTAGCCGCTGATTTCCCCGATAGGGAGATATAAACATCGGATTTTTGTTCGAGGATCGTGGCAATTTTACAGCCCACACTACCTACATAATTTTTACCTAAGAAGGGTATTTGACTTAATAAATTATCAAAACGTTGGTCGCGATGGGTACGACTAACCACCAGATAAAGGTCGGTAATTTGATCTTTATTGGCAACTTTTACCTGTGTAATATTTCCGTCGCTAGTTTCTAGAAAAGTGCCTTTTCCTTTTTGGGCAAAATAGAGTTTTTCTTGATCCGGTAGGGCAACCACGGCGATGATCGGTCTTCCCTGATAACATAAGGCGATATGTAGGGCATATTCTCCCGTTTTGTTGATAAAATCGCGGGTTCCGTCCAAAGGATCGATAATCCATACCCAATCTTTCGGGATAGCTTCATTACCCTGATGGGTTTCCTCGCTTAGATAACCAAAGTCGATATCAGAGAAATTTGTTTGTAATTCCCCTAAAATATAGTGATTTGCCGCTAAATCCGCCGCTGTCACTGGTCCGCCTTTTTTTTTCTCGTTGATGGCTAAATCCTGTTCACCCCGGTAGTAGGATTGGAGGATTTTAGCACCACCCCAACCGACGGCACGAGTCACAGCTAAAATGCGATCGAGCGTTGCGGTATCTTGCCGGGTTAAATTAATCATAAAATAGCCTCAGTTTTTCAGACCTATTATCTACTAAATTAAAAGCTGGCTTCTTAGCTTACCATCTCTTGTTTCCTAACCTCCGACTTGCTTAATTTTGCTCTTGCCAAAAATAATCGGCGGGTTTTTTGGTTTCTGCTGGTGATGATTGAGGAGCGTCTCCCAAGAAAACCGAGCGCTGGCTGACGCGATCGCCTAATCTTCTTTGGACTCGACTGGGAATACCGTAACCGTAGGCAATATGACCTTTTCCTGCTAGGACAATGATCTGATATTCGGGATGAGCTTGCCAGAATTTAGCGATCGCATCGGCCATGGTTTCATCCCAGAGAACCTGTGCCAAAAAAAAGCGATCGAATCCCTGACTTTTGCCGCCCGTGTGTTGCTGATAAACGGCTAAGATCTGTTGACGATACTCCTCGTTATCCCTGTTTATTTCGCTTTTAGGGGGGATGTAGGTCATTTCTGAGGTAGAGAGGCTTTCTAAGCCCTCCCGTGCCACTTTTCTCGTGATTTCCGTGGGTGTATTGAGGGCGATCGCTGGTAGTTGTTTCGCCTTGGCCAAGCGCAGGATCGGGGCGTAAAATTCCCAATCAAATCCCCAACGTTGGTCGTATTCACTTTTTTCTCTTAACTCATTTTCGCTAATTTTGCCAGCTAAATACTGATCCAAATAGATTTGGTAAGGACGTTGAAACATCTCGAAAGCGATCGCTATTTGGGGATTATTGGCCTGTAAATACTCGATAATAGCTAATTGGGCCTGATGGTCGGCTTGACTATCGTGCCTTTCTCCCAGATAAATAATCTCGGCTGTTTTTAAAGCTGCCAGAATTTGTTTTTGGCTATTAGTAAAACTCCAGGCCCGAGGCAGCAAAATAAACAGTAAGCAGAGGGCAAGGATAACGGGAAAAAAGCGTCGAGAGAATTTCATCTTCTATTAAAAGCCTTTTAAGAAACTGATCTTAACCGAAGCCATGACAAAAAGGGTGGACAATGCCCACCCGCAAAAATTTTCAGAGAACCTTTTTGGTTTAGTAGGTTTCTACGTGCCAGCGATGTTCTTTTTTCAGTTGTTTCTGATAGACAGACCAATCAGCACTATTTTTAGTGGCAGCACCACTCATAGCATCGTTGATCCCATCTTCCATCCCTTTCAGTCCGCACATATAAGCGTGGGTTTTGGGACTTTGGAGTAGATTCCAGATTTCGTCAGCGTGTTCGGCTACCCGGTGTTGAATATACATTCTACCGCCCTGGGGATTTTGCTGTTCCCGGCTGATGGCATAGGTGAGACGGAAGTTATCGGGGAATTCCGCCGCTATTTTCTCTAATTCCTCTTGGTAGAGAATATTGGCCGTTTTGGGAACTCCGAAAATCAACCAAGCTAGACCTTTGAATTTATAATCCTCGTGTTGTTCCTTGAACATCCGCCAGAGGAAGGCTCGGAAGGGAGCGATTCCCGTCCCGGTGGCCATCATAATGATGGTGGCATCTTCATCACCCGGTAGCAGCATTTCCTTACCCACGGGGCCAGTAATAGCCACATCGGCACCCACCTCTATATTACAGAGATAGGTGGAACAAACTCCATAAACCGTTTCCTTCGTTTCTGGGTGTTGGTATTCTAACTGACGCACGCAAAGGGATACGGTTTGATCGTCTAATTTATCACCATGACGGGTGGAGGCGATCGAATAGAGTCTCAATTTATGAGGTTTGCCATTAGCATCGGTACCCGGGGGGATAATACCAATACTTTGCCCTTCTAAATAGCGTAAATCGCCCCCAGAAAGGTCAAAGGTGACGTGTTGTACGATACCGATACCTCCCTCATCAACGAGAGCATAATTCTCGATACATTTGCCGATAAAGGGTTGGTTCGGACGGTAGATGTTGACGGGGATATCTGTTTTTTCTTTCGCTTGAGTCATGGCCTTTTTCTTGGTCTGTTCAGGGACGGGCGATGATTGAGCGATTGGCTGTGGTGTGGAGGCACTAGAAACAGTTGCTACGGGGGCAATCCCATTGAAGGGTTTGATGCTGACGATACGACCACCTAAACGGGTAATCCGACGCATTTCTTGATTCATGCGACTGTAGGGAACCGTGAAGAACACGCTTCCACTCTGACGGATTGAATAATCCAAGCTGTCAGTATTGTCGTTTTGATTGAGACCCGCCACTTCGTAAACAAATAAACGGTTTCCCGCTAGTGTACTCGGACTGTACATTAAATATAACTCCCAACTCAAGTCACGATAATCGTTCCATAGTTTAGCCTACCATCGGTACACTACACCTAGGCCTAATTGAGAGTTATCTTAAAAAAACCACAGACATCGCTTCTATCCTTTCGGATAGGATAGGTCAAGTCTCTGGTTAAAATCTGTTACATTTGCATCATTTTACTTTTTATTAAGATTTATGCTACTTTTCCCCATTTATGCTAAAAATCCCCCTGGTTGGCCTGATGAGGACAAGAGCGGGGGACAGATATTAGCAATAATTATTTTTTCAACTACTCGGCCGCAGCAGCGTTTAAGGGTTTAATGCTGACGATGCGAGCGCCTAAACGGGTAATCCGACGCATTTCTTGATTCATGCGGCTATAGGGAACGGTTAAAAAGACACTGCCACTCTTACGGATAGAATAATCTAGGTTATCAGTCTTGTCATTTTGACTCAAACCGACGACTTCATAGACAAAAAGGCGGTTTTCTTTGGCACTAGAGAGACTTTGCATCGAAATGGCTCCTACATTGATGTTATAGTTCTCTAGTTTAGCCTAGCAGCGAGACTAGCAATCTAGTTAATGGCCGATTTACGGTTGTTTATTTGACCATGACGCTCGATCGCAATTGTCCACAGGCCGCATCGGCCGCTAAACCTCTCGAATAACGGACAGTAACGGCGACTTTTTCCTGTTCTAAAATAGTTTTAAAAGCCTTAATTCTCTTTTGATCAGGCCGTTGATAATCCACCTCCTGAATGGGATTATAGGGGATTAAATTGACGTGAGATTGAAAACCTTTCACCAGTTTAACTAATTCCCTTGCCTGTTCGGGTAAATCATTCACTCCCGCTAAAAGAATGTATTCAAATGTCACCCTTCGTCCCGTGATTTGAACGTATTCCTGACAGTCTTGGAGCAGATTACTTAGGGTATAATGATCGGCACTGGGGATTAATTTAGCTCGAACTTGTTGATTAGAAGCATGGAGACTAACAGCAAAAGTTACTTGTAAATTATGTTCGGCTAGTTGCTTGATTTTATGGGGTAATCCTACGGTAGAAATCGTTAAACAACGCTGACCGATACCCACATCTTGATTAAGGGAATGAATCGCTGTCACCACTTCGGGTATATTTAATAAAGGTTCCCCCATCCCCATAAACACCACATGACTAACTCGCTGCTGAAAATCCTCCTGTACTGTTAATACTTGGTCAACGATTTCATACGCTTTTAAATTACGAGTAAAACCGCCTTTTCCCGTGGCACAAAAATCACAGGCCATCGGACAACCCACTTGGGAAGAAACACAGACTGTCAATCTTTTTTCACTAGGAATTCCCACCGCTTCGATAATTAAACCATCCGCCAGTTTTAGCAGATATTTACGAGTGCGATCGGGTGCTACACTGCGATAATGTATGAGAGAACGACCGATAGGATAATCCGCCAGTTTGCTGCGCCATTCTTGGGGGAATACAGAAATATCTGCCAAAGAATGCGCTCCTTTTTCATATAGCCATTGGTGTAATTGTTTACCCCGATAAGCGGGTTGTCCCTGGTCTTTTACCCAGTCCGTCAGTTCCTCTAAAGATTTCGCTAGTAAAGTCATAATTATTATCGTTGATCACCTTACCATTCTAACCGATCGAGCGCCGCCGACAGGGAATTTAGACAATAAAGAAATATGACAGTTTCCCTGGCTACACAGAGAAGACCTAAAGGCCAAACTTCCCATTTTACAAAGGTTTCGAGGTTTGATAGTTTGAATGTATGGGGGAAGTTCAGGTTTAATAATCCAATAGGTGGTTTTCCTTGATGCAGAATTCCTAAGTTGAAAAATAGACTTCCATATTTTAAACTAACTTCAAATGCTCAAAATGAATGATCAATAGATATGGATAGTGACAAATATGTGATGATAGGCCATAGTCATATTTTGGGTGATTTAGTTGAAATTATTCACTTTAACGGCGGTGTTTTATCTAAAATTGTGCAAAATATCCCTGAATCTCGCCCAAACTATCGTCCTTCTCTTAGACAACATTTAGAAAGGTTTCAAGATGCCCACTATAATCCTCATGCTGTTAATCAATTTTATCCTGTCTCAGTTCAATTGTTAGCAGATTTTAGACCACAGGAAGATGAAAAATATATTATTGGATTTACAGGGTTTAAGATGTTGAAACTGGTGCAATATTTAACCAAAGTCTTTAATTTTAATTTTACTCCTCTAATTCATCCCAGGGCGAGCATTGCAGCCGATGTTCACATTTTATCAGGTGCGATTATACAGGCGGGAGCCATCATTTCTTCTGGCGTTCAGATCAAAGAGCATACTTTTATTAATAAGGGAGTTAAGATTGGTTTTGGCACTAAAATTGAGCGTTTTGCTTCCTTAGCCCCTGGAACCATTGTCGGGCATGGTACATGGATTAAAACTGGTGTTATTTTAGGTATTGGTTCGGTTATCTTAGATGGTATAGTAGTAAATGATTATTCGATGGTTGCTGCTGGTGCTGTGGTTATTCAAGATGTTCCCATGAATAAGCTAGTTGCTGGCATTCCAGCCATAATCAAAAAAACTAATTTCTATCCAACGATTGAACAATGACAGCATTCTTAACTCACTCAAAACAGTTTAATAATAATTTAGTAACCGTTCAGGGGGGGGTGTCAAGCAGCCAGTGGTATTGACCCTGTAGAAGTACTCTCCTGGGGTAGCAGAGAAGGAGAAGCACTACCCTGACGAGAGGCGCGAATCGCTTCGGTC
>SFAU01000118.1 GCA_007096045.1 Microcystis novacekii Mn_MB_F_20050700_S1
CTCCACAAAAGCGTTTAAACTCTTCTGGATTCAAATTTTTTACTTTTTCGTAAGTCATGGTTTTTCTGAGTGTTTTACTTTATTTTACATAATCAGTTCCTATTTTTGCAGGAGGTCTATTGTAGGTGACAAAAATATTCACCCCTAAAACGATAATTAATAGCCATAATTCAGAACCTGCAATCTCGACGGGTTTTCCTCCTTTGATAATACGCATGATCGCCCCTTGCAAGATTTCAAAACAGGCAATCCCCAAAAAGGCGGCGATCGCCAACGCCCCGATCGCTTCGTATTTCAGATGTCCGTAGGGATGATCTCGATCGGGATAGGGAGAGGAAAACCGCATCGCTACCAATCCCAAGACATTATTCGCACTATCGGTGACACTATGGAGAGCATCCGCTTGCAGACTTAAAGAACCAATCCTCAAACCCACCCCCGCTTTGATCGCCATAACCAACATATTCAGCAGCAGGGTGATCCAGAGAACTTTTTGGACAGTAGCCCGATTATCTTTTAAAACAGCCACAGGATTATCAGTTATCAGTTATCAGTTATCAGTCATCAGTCATCAGTGTTAATTTTCCCACTCCTATCTCTGTTTTTTTCCTTTTTACTTTTGGCTCTTCCAGAGTACTGGACAGTGCGAAGTTCTTGCCGGGGGGAAATCTGACTATCCCCAGGATGTTCAGGCTCAAATTTTGGCTAAAGTCGAAGTCTTTGAAGGTTTTGTTACTCTCAATGCTCTTGCCCTTGGTTTGCTCCAAGTTCTAACTGGAGTTAGTCTAAACTCCAGTTAGAAATTAATTGAATGGAAACTTCCTAGTTTGGTAGGGTTGATTCATGAATCAACCCTACCGTCTCTCTACTCGCGCTTAGAAATTAATTGAATGGAAACCCCTTACCCGCTACAACAATTGATCAACTCCCGAAATAATAGACTACCATCGGTCAAATTGAGCATCCGATCGGCGGCGCGTTCGGGATGAGGCATCATTCCTAGCACATTTCCTGCTTTATTGGTAATTCCTGCAATATTATTTAACGATCCGTTGGGATTTCCCGACTCATTTACCTCTCCTGTGGGAGTACAGTAACGAAAGAGAATTTGTCCGTTATCCTCCAAAGATTTTAACGTATCTTCTGCGGCATAATAACGCCCTTCCCCGTGAGCAATCGGCAAATTAAGCACCTGTTGCGGTTGATAACCCTGCGTCCAGACAGATTGATTATTTTCCACTTTTACTGGCACTCGATCGCAAATAAAATGTAAATCGCGATTACGAATTAAGGCACCGGGTAGCAGCCCAATTTCCGTTAATACCTGAAACCCGTTACAGATGCCTAAAACTAATTTACCTTTTTCGGCTTCTTCTCGGACAGTTTTCATTGCTGGCGAAAATCGAGCGATCGCACCACAGCGCAAATAATCGCCGTAACTAAATCCCCCCGGCACCACGATCACATCCAAATCCCCCAGATCCGTCTCTTGATGCCAAACATAGCGGGTAGGTTGCTGAAAAATCCCCTCCGTCACCGTTGCCACATCTCGATCGCAATTCGATCCGGGGAAAACAATAATCCCAAACTTCATAATTTTTAACTCGGTTAATTCATTTAATTGATTTTGCAAAAAGCTCTCATCAGATGGGTGTTGGTTGTTGGTTGTTGGGGAAATAAAATTGTCTCTTATCCCCATCCCCCATCCCCCATCTCCTGACAATGCAAATCAAAGCGATAATTTTCAATCACAGGATTAGCCAGTAGTTGATCGCACATTTGATCCAATTGTTCGCGAGCGCTGATCTCATCCGCTGCTGTCACGGTAAGCTCAATATACTTACCAATTCGCACCCCAGCCACAGTATCATAACCCAATTGCTTTAGTCCCGACTCTACCGCCGTACCCGCCGGATCGAGAACCGAAGGGCGCAGGGTAACATAAATACAGCACTGATAATTTTTTGGCATAGAGTTAACTTTGATCGCTGACCTTTTTGATATGAAATCCCAACGCACCCGATCGCAAGAGCGCATTATCCATTTACTCAAAACCTTAAATCGGGCAGTATCCGCTCAAGAATTGTTTGTGGAACTCCGTCAGCGTGACCAAAATATGGGGTTAGCCACTGTTTACCGCGCCCTAGAATCCCTAAAATTACAGGGTGCAGTGCAGGTGAGAACCCTAGCCACAGGAGAATCCCTCTACAGTTCCCTTCAGCAGGATCAACACCATCTTACCTGTATTCATTGCGGTCGGTCTATCGTCTTTAATGAGTGTCCCGTTCACGAATTGGAAGAAAAACTCGAAAAATCCCACCAATTCAAGGTTTATTACCACACTCTCGAATTTTTTGGCCTTTGCGATCACTGTCAACCCAGTTAAGTGTGGGCTGTACTACATTGAAACTACTGATCGGGACAATTTTAGTACAAATGCTCGGACTAGCAACTCCAGCGCTGTCTTAGAACAGTTAAACTGTTGTTTGTCCCTGGGCTGTTTTCAGAGGGATTAACTCCGGTTGACTGTATGGATGATGACTGTTGAGGGGCGATAACAAGGGGAAAAAGGGCTGATGTAAACTAATTAATTGGGCCAGGGTTTTCTTGAGATGGGTACGGGGAACGATCGCATCGACAAACCCGTGTTTTAACAAGTATTCCGATGTTTGGAAACCTTCTGGTAATTTCTCGCGCAAAGTCTGTTCAATTACCCGTTTACCAGCAAAACCGATAGTAGCCTTCGGTTCGGCGATAATAATATCTCCCAACATGGCAAAACTGGCCGTGACTCCTCCCGTGGTGGGATTAGTCAGGACGGGAATATAAAGTAATTTTGCTTCCCGATGCCGGTTAAGAGCGCCAGAAATCTTGGCCATCTGCATTAAACTTAACATTCCTTCCTGCATTCTCGCCCCGCCGGAAGCGCAGATAATCACTAGGGGTAAACTTTCATCGGTAGCTCGTTCCGTCAAACGACAGAGTTTTTCTCCCACCACCGATCCCATGCTACCCCCCATAAAACGGAAGTCCATCACCCCTAAAGCTAAGGGTAAACCATCGATCGTCCCCGTTCCCGTCTGGACAGCATCCGTCAGACCAGTTTTTTCTTGGGTTTCTCGCAGGCGATCGCTATAACTTTTCCGATCGCGAAATTTGAGCGGATCCGTCGGTCGAATCTGTTCATCCAGGCAATTCCAAGTATTAGCATCCACTAACTGGCGAATTCTTTCTTCACTTTCCACCCGATTATGATGACCGCAATCGAGACACACCAGTTGATTAGCTAATAAATCCTTCGTATAGGCCAAAACGCCGCAATTGGGGCATTTTGTCCATAAACCATCGGCTATTTCTCGTTCCTGTTGTTGTTGAACCTTGGGTTCTGTTTTTTGGCGATTTGCAAACCAATCAAATAGAGACATAGTTTAAAATAAAGACAATTTATAGACTTTCTTCTAGAGGACTTAATAACAAAAGTGCTGTCCAGCGATCCTGGGGACGTACTTGTAGGGCGGCCTGATGACCCTGGCCGCAATAAATACCAAGGCCAATAGCGATAACGCGACTGGGGATGTCGTGAGCTTTGAGCATTTCCTCTAGCCAATCGGCTTACCCTAGACTGGGGGTTGTTCTAATGGTGATCCAAGACACGGAAGACTATTGTATCAAGATTTAATTACAGGATAACTTTTTTACAACAAAGGGAAAAAAATCGTTTGATAGGCTGAGATGATCTTATCACTCCAAAAGACACTCATCAGAGCGCCGAGGGCAAGAAATGGCCCGAAGGGTATAGCTTGTTTTTTCCCGATTTTACCGAGAAAAATGCCCGTCATACCGATGGCCGCCCCGATAGCGCAGGCCAGAAAAGCGGTGACTAATAATGCTTGCCATCCTAACCAAGCACCGATCATGGCCGCTAATTTCGCATCTCCTCCCCCCATGGCCTGTTGTCTGAGGGCAAAACTACCCCCCCACCGGATCAGATCAAATAACCAGACTCCTAATACGGCACTAGCGATCGCTGAAAAGAGATAGATAACACTTTGATTATTTTGCCAACCTAAAAGAGTTTGAAAAACTATCCCTAAAACTAATCCCGATTGGGTGAGGGAGTTAGGAAGCGTCATCGTGTCAAAATCAATCAAAGCTAAAGCTAATAACCAACTTAGGAGAATCCAATAGCCGAGGGTCTGCCAAGAAAAGCTAAAATCTCCTAAAACCAGACAAAATAACAAACCGGTAAAAGTTTCGACAGCTGGATAACGGACAGAAATCGGGGTTCTACACCAGCGACAGCGACCTCCTAGCCATAACCAGCCTAAAACGGGTATATTCTCGCTTTTCCCCAACCTATGGTGACATTTCGGACAGTGGGAAGGGGGATAAACTAGAGATATCCCCTGAGGTAATCTATAGATGACCACGTTTAAAAAACTGCCCACCGAGGCACCAAAAGCGAAGACAAAGGCAAAAGTAACTAGATGAAAGAGGGTTTCCATCCTTAAACTGGCAGATAATTGATTAGTTTGTCATCGCCTATTATAGGGGAAAAGATGCCACTATCTCCCCTCTTAAGCATCCAGTAATCATACTTCAGGCTCATCCCTAAAGGTGAATTTTCTTCGGGGCATTTTTAGTGGATAATTAGCGGGGATAACCCTACATAATGGGGGGTAAAACCCCACTATCAGCCCCAGGGGGAACCTGACAAAATTAAATTATCCCAGTCAACGAGGACAAATTAATGAAACCGATTGTTGAATCTTTTTACAACTGGTACAGCAGCAAAATCACTCACCCTAAATATCGTTGGATTATCATTCTGGGAACTATGGTTTATCTGTTTAGTCCCCTCGATATTTCTCCTGACGTTTTCCCGATTATTGGTTGGATCGATGATGGGATCGTCCTCACCCTTTTAACCACGGAATTATCGCGATTAGTTCTTGATTATCGCACTCGCCGTCCAGGAGGAGTCAAGAATCAAACCGAAGTTTCTTCCCCAACCAATACCGTTGATACCGATGCCGTAGAAGTCAAAAGTTAGAACTCTGAAGTCTCAATTTTTACTTCTGAGTTCAGGAGATTGCTGTTATTTATTCTCCCCCCGCAACGCCCACGAATTGGTCTCCCCACACCCCACACCCCACACCCCACACCCCATCTCCCTAAACTGGAATCAAAGAACTATCGACACTGGCTAAAAGTGTTTGCACCTCCTCATCGCTGGTTTGGGAAAAGTCCTCGTACCAAAGAGAAATTGATCTCAATTCGTAGGGTTTATGTAAGCAAATTACTCGATCGACTAATTTTTCTAATTGATCACAAACTTCCGGTGGAGCAACAGGAACAGCAATAATAATAGCAGCGGGATTTCCTGCTTTAAGGGTCAGAATCGCCGCTTTAATCGTTGCTCCCGTAGCGATCCCATCATCTACTAGAATAATCGTTTTTCCCGTCAAGACCGGAAAGGGGCGTTCACCTCGATACAAGCGATCGCGGCGCTCTAATTCGATCATTTCTTCCTTTGCTACCCGTTCCATCATCGCCTCCGATAGGTGCAAGTCGTCAACGATACTTTCATTGATCACCCGCACCCCATTTTGACCGATCGCCCCAAAAGCTAATTCTTTGCGCTCCGGTACACCTAATTTTCGCACTAAACACAGATCCAGGGGTAAATGTAACCTTTGGGCAATTTCAAAAGCAACTGGAACCCCGCCCCGGGGCAAAGCCAACACCAGCACCCTAGCACTATTGGTATATTCTCTCAAGTAACTAGCTAATAGTCTCCCTGCTGATCGCCGATCTTTGAGCAGATAAGTCATAATGCCCTCCTAGGGGTTAATCCCCGTGGGGATCCCTGGTCTCCCCTGCCTTTATTCTATATTTCTCCGCTCATCTCTAGCGGAAATGTTAAGAAATTTAGCGAAGGCTTGACATTTTTTCGGCTAACCGCAGTTTTTCCAGTCCGGAGATCGGCTAAAATCTTAGGCAAAAGGGTTTTGTAAAGTTAGGTAACAAACATGAATCAAAGTTTAAGTGATGCGCTAGAGCCGATCGCCGCTGCCTTTCGCAGTCTCGGAACTCCCGAACCGATCGTTCATTGGGGACATCCAGTCATGATGGGGATTGTGGTTTTAGTTATGGGTAGTTATACCGCCTATGCCGGTTGGCAAAGCCGTTTAAGCCAAGATGGGGAAGTAGTAGCCAAAAATCGGGCTGATCACCGCAAACTCGCCCCTTGGCTATTTTTATTTATCGCTCTCGGTTACACTGGCGGTATTTTATCCCTAGTCATGCAGAAACATCCCATCCTCGAAAGCAGCCATTTCTGGACAGGATCGATCGCGATCGGTTTATTAGCTTTCAATGGATTATTGTCCCTCACTGGCTTCGCTGGCGATAAAAAAGAACTTTTCCGGACTGTTCACGCCTATATCGGCAGTATTGCCCTAATTTTACTGCTAGTTCACGGTGTTTTTGGTCTTCAGTTGGGATTATCTCTCTAGTTGGTTTATGGCTTCGGGTGGGCTAATTCCCACCTGGAATTTTTCAGCGCGGAAGACTGTGGCCAAGGACAATAATTGAAGAAATTATGACTTTAAGCGCTATTCTTGGGATTCCGAGTTTAGAATTAACAGGTAATTTACCAAGAAAGTAAAGTATCGTCACGCAACGAGGAGATAGATATTTTGAAGAAAGTAGAAGCGATTATCCGACCCTTTAAACTGGAAGAGGTGAAAATCGCCCTAGTTAATGCGGGCATTGTCGGGATGACCGTCTCCGAAGTTAGAGGTTTCGGTCGTCAGAAAGGTCAATCGGAACGTTATCGCGGTTCCGAGTATACCGTCGAATTTCTCCAAAAACTCAAGATCGAGATCGTCGTCGAAGATAATCAAGTCGATATGGTCGTCGATAAGCTGATTTCTGCGGCGCGTACTGGTGAAATCGGAGACGGCAAAATCTTCATCTCCCCCGTGGGACAGATTGTCCGCATCCGTACTGGAGAAAAGGATCTCGAAGCGATCTAACCCCCAGACAAGGGATGATAGTACAATGCTGTCATCCCCCCTATTTACAGCGTTTCTCATCAAGAAGTGTAACCTAATTTGGTATCGACGACCGATTCCCCAAAACGAAAACTTTGTACCTCACCATTAAGATAACTACTATGATTGAATCTATTGGCTCGGTCTGCTCCCATTGCTGCTGAAAACCGCCGAACGGTACAAATAATTTGACCAGACTAGATACTATCATTTCCGGTGACAAAAAAACCTTGCCTAAAAAGTCACACATATTATATAATGTTTGATCGTGGCCAAAATCGGTGTTAGGTGGTGCTCAAGGCACTGCCAAGCAGAACCGCCTTGGTCAATCGGTCTTCGCCGGGATACTGAAGATCAACCCTTTAAGTCCCCAAGAAACAAAGACCAGCAACAATCTAGGCAGAACCAGCAACCCTGTCTAGTCTTACTTACGAATTTAACGGGATGCCAGCTTAAATAACTCGAAAAAAGTCATTCAAGTTGGGCAGGCTGATAAAGCGGGAAAGATTTTTCTCGCTCCTATAGCCACGGCCACGTTATTTTTGATTGTCGTCTAGTAAAGATAAAGAGAACAATCCGTGTCTATCGGTATCCTCGGTACAAAACTGGGCATGACCCAAATCTTCGACAACAAAACGGGAGTTGCCATTCCCGTCACCGTCGTTCAAGCCGGTCCCTGTCCCGTCACCCAAGTCAAAACGAAAAAAACCGACGGTTATGAATCCATCCAAGTGGGATACAAAACCGTCAAAGAAAAAGCCCTCAACAAACCGCTGCTCGGTCATTTAGCCAAAGCCGGTGTCTCCCCCCTGCGGCATTTAATCGAATACCGCCTTGAGGACGCATCCGCCTACACTTTAGGCCAAGAAATTACCGCCGACATCTTCCAAGAGGGGGATTTAGTCGATGTGGCTGGAACCACCATCGGACGGGGTTTCTCCGGCTATCAAAAACGCCATAACTTCAAACGCGGTAACATGACCCACGGTTCCAAAAACCACCGTCTCCCCGGTTCAACCGGTGCCGGTACTACCCCTGGCCGCGTCTTTCCGGGTAAGAGAATGGCCGGACAATACGGATCAACCCAAGTGACCATCCGCAAACTGTCCGTGGTCAAAATCGATAGCGAACGCCACCTAATCCTGATCAAAGGAGCCGTCCCGGGTAAACCAGGAACCCTGTTAAACATCACCCCCGCCAAGAAATTTGGTAAATAGGGCAAGGAAAGATTAAAGCCATGGTTAACTACACAGTCAAAAATTGGCAAGGGGAAGAAGCGGGAACAGGCACCCTGGAACTGAAAACCGCTAAACCCGAAACCGCCAAACACCTAATTCACCGCGTCGTCGTCAGCCATCTAGCGGCGGCCCGTCAAGGTAACGCCTCCACCAAAACCCGCTCGGAAGTGCGCGGCGGTGGTCGCAAACCCTGGCGGCAAAAAGGCACCGGTCGCGCCCGGGCCGGTTCGATCCGTTCTCCTCTCTGGCGTGGTGGCGGTGTCATCTTCGGACCGAAACCGAGAGATTTTGAAGTTAAGGTCAATCGCAAAGAGAAAAGATTAGCCCTGAGAACCGCTTTGATCGGCCAGGCTGATAATTTTATCGTGGTTGAAAGCTTCGCTGAACAATTCTCCCAACCCAAAACCAAAGAACTCACCGCTGCCTTAAGTCGCTGGGGAGCCAGTCCAGAGGAAAAAATTCTGCTGATTTTGACGGAAATTCCCGAAAATGTCTATTTATCGGGACGTAATATCTGCAATCTCAAAATTATTCGCGCCGATAGTCTCAACGTCTATGATGTCATCCTAGCCGATCGAGTTATCGCCACCGCCGCAGCCCTAGCTAAAATTGAGGAGGTCTATGGTGCTTAAAACTGAAGCCAGACAACTCGCCGATCTGATCCTCAAGCCGATTGTGACCGAGAAAGCCACCCTACTCCTAGAACAAAATAAATACGTCTTCGATGTCGCTTTGAAAGCGACCAAGCCGGAAATTCAAGCGGCGATCGAATTGTTGTTTGACGTGAAAGTAACGAAAGTGAACACCAGCCGCCCCTCTCGTCAGAAAAAACGCGTCGGCCGTTTCCTCGGTTACAAACCCCAATACAAACGCGCGATCGTGACCCTAGCGCAAGGCGACTCGATCGCCCTCTATCCCGACGTATAACCACCAAGAAACCCGATAACGGAAAACTAAACTATGGGTATTCGTTCTTTTAGACCTTTAACCCCCGGGACAAGGCAGGCGGCCATCTCTGACTTTAAAGAGATCACCAAAACCGAACCAGAAAAGTCCCTAACTTATCACAAACACAGTCAACAGGGGCGTAATAATCGCGGGGTCGTTACCAGTCGTCACCGGGGCGGCGGCCATAAACGCCTCTACCGGATTATCGATTTTCGTCGCGATAAACGGGATATTCCAGCCACAGTAGCGGCGATCGAGTACGATCCTAACCGTAACGCCCGCATTGCCCTGCTTTTCTACAAAGACGGGGAAAAACGCTACATCATCGCCCCCGCCGGTTTAGGTGTTGGTGATACCGTCATCGCCGGAGAAAACGCTCCCTTCGAGGTCGGTAATGCCCTACCCTTAAGTCGCATCCCCCTAGGGACAGAAGTTCATAACATCGAACTCGTCCCCGGTCGCGGTGGTCAAATGGTACGGGCTGCCGGTGGTTTCGCCCAAGTGGTAGCGAAAGAAGGCGATTACGTTACCATCCGCCTCCCCTCCAAAGAAGTCCGCATGATCCGGCGCGAATGCTACGCCACCATCGGAAAAGTCGGTAACGCCGAAGCGAGAAACATCAGTCTCGGTAAAGCCGGCCGTACCCGTCACCGCGGTCAACGACCTCATGTTCGGGGTAGCGTCATGAACCCAGTCGATCACCCGCATGGAGGTGGAGAGGGTCGCGCTCCGATCGGACGTTCTGGCCCGATGACTCCCTGGGGTAAACCCGCCCTCGGTCGCAAAACTCGCAACAAGAAAAAACGCAGTAGCGATCTGATCGTGCGCCGTCGTAACCAGGGTTAGAAATTATTACTTTACTTTTGACTGAAAATTATGGGTCGTTCACTGAAAAAGGGGCCATTTGTCGCCGGCCACCTGATGGAAAAAATCGAAAAACTCAACGCCCAGGGCAGTAAACAAGTGATTAAAACTTGGTCCCGGGCCTCGACAATCATTCCCGATATGGTCGGTCACACGATCGCCGTTCACAACGGCAAACAGCACGTTCCCGTCTATGTTTCCGAGCAGATGGTCGGTCATAAACTCGGTGAATTCGCTCCCACCCGCACCTTCCGCGGCCACGCCAAGAGCGACAAAAAAGCAGGACGGAAATAGGGGATAGGGGATAGGGGATAGGGGAATGGGGAGATAGGGAAGTGGGGAAGTGGGGAATTTCAACTAAAACCCCATGACCCCCGACCCCCAACCCCCAACCCCCAACCCCCATGACCCCCAACCCCCATGACCCCCAACCCCCAACCCCCAGATAACTGAAATGACCATCGATACCTCTAACGAAGTCAAAGCGATCGCCCGCTATATTCGGATGTCACCCCTGAAAGTCAGACGGGTACTCGATCAGATTCGCGGTCGCTCCTATCGGGAAGCCCTAATTATTCTCGAATTTATGCCCTACCGGGCCTGTGACCCGATTCTGAAAGTCCTGCGTTCCGCCGTTGCCAACGCCGAAAATAACGAAGGACTCGATCCCGCCACTTTGGTGGTTAGCCAAGCCTTTGCCGATGGCGGTCCAACCCTAAAACGTTTTCGACCCCGGGCCCAAGGCCGCGCCTACCAAATTCGCAAACCCACCTGTCATATCACCGTCGCCGTCGCTCCTAGCAACAAAGACTAATCACCTTAACTAAAAAAACCACAATGGGACAAAAAATCCATCCCCTCGGTTTTCGTCTCGGCGTTATTAAAGATCACAAATCTTGCTGGTATGCCGACGCGAAACGTTACCCCGAATTAGTGCAAGAAGATCGCCGCATTCGTGATTACGTCGAGAAAAACCTCGCTAATGCCGGTATCGCCGATATTCGCATCGAACGTAAGGCCGATCAAGTAGATATTTCCATCCACACCGCTCGCCCCGGGGTCGTCGTCGGTCGTGGTGGCACGGGAATCGAACAGCTGCGCCTAGGTTTACAAAAAGCCCTCGGTGGCCAGCGTCAAATTCGCATTAACGTCATCGAAGTGGCTCGCGTTGATGCCGATGCCAACCTGATCGCCGAATACATCGCCCAACAACTAGAAAGACGGGTTTCCTTCCGTCGCGTGGTGCGGCAAGCCATCCAACGGGCCCAACGGGCTGAAGTGAAAGGGATCAAAATTCAAGTTAGCGGTCGTCTCAACGGGGCAGAAATCGCTCGCACCGAATGGGTGCGGGAAGGACGAGTTCCCCTGCATACCCTGCGGGCCGATATCGATTACTCCTATAAAACCGCCAGCACCATCTACGGGATTCTAGGCGTGAAAGTTTGGATCTTTAAGGGCGAAATTATCCCCGGCCAAGAAGAAATTGCCGCCGCCGTTCCCGCTCAAGCACCGCGCCGTCAACAGCGTCGACGTCAACAGTTTGAAGATCGCTCTAGCGAAGGCTGATCCCTAATATTTATCAGTGGTAAATAGCTCATGTTAAGTCCCAAAAGAACAAAATTCCGCAAACAACAGCGCGGACGGATGCGCGGGCTGGCCACCGGCGGAAATACGATTAATTTCGGCGATTTCGCCCTGCAAGCCACCGAACCCTGTTGGATTACTTCCCGTCAAATCGAAGCGGCCAGACGGGCAATGACTCGTTATATCCGTCGGGGTGGCAAAATCTGGATTCGCGTTTTTCCCGATAAACCCGTGACCCAACGGGCCGCAGAAACCCGGATGGGTTCCGGGAAAGGTTCCCCCGAATTCTGGGTGGCCGTGGTTAAACCGGGGTTCATTATGTTTGAAATTGCCGGGGTAGCTGAACCCGTAGCCCGGGAAGCAATGCGCCTAGCGGCTCAAAAATTACCGATTAAGACCAAATTTATCACTCGCGAGGAGGATTTTGTCTAATGGCTCTACCAAAAATCGCCGCAGTGAGGAAAATGAGCGATGACGAAATCGCCGACGCTATCCTCGATGCCAAAAAGAAACTGTTTGAATTGCGTTTGCAACAGGCCACCCGCCGCTTGGAAAAAACCCACGAATTCAAACACACCCGCCACCGTCTCGGCCAACTATTAACCGTAGAACGGGAGCGCCAACTAGCCCAGTCCACCCCGGAGGCATAACCCACTATGGCAGTTAAAGAAAGAGTTGGGGTAGTAGTCAGCGACAAAATGGATAAAACCGTAGTGGTAGCCATTGAAAACCGCTCTCCTCACCCTAAATACGGCAAAATCGTCGTGAAAACCCAGAAATTTAAGGCTCACGACGAAGAAAATCAAGCCAAACAAGGCGATCGAGTTCGCATTCGTGAAACCCGCCCCCTCAGTAAAACCAAACGTTGGGAAGTGGCGGAAATATTAACCGATAGTTAAATTTCACCTAGGTAAAAACCGTGATTCAACAACAAACCTACTTAAATGTCGCTGACAATAGCGGGGCGCGGAAACTAATGTGTCTGCGGGTGCTGGGAACAGGTAACTGTACCTACGGTGGCATCGGTGACAAAATTATCGCCGTGGTTAAGGACGCTATCCCCAATATGCCCGTGAAAAAATCCGATGTGGTCACTGCGGTGATTGTGCGGACCCGTCAAACCGTCCGTCGCGATAGCGGTATGAGCATCCGTTTTGATGATAACGCCGCCGTGATTATTAATAATGACGGTAATCCCAAAGGTACTAGGGTTTTTGGTCCGGTCGCTCGGGAATTGCGCGATAAAAACTACACCAAAATTGTTTCCCTAGCCCCAGAAGTTCTCTGATCAAAGTGAAAAGTACCAAGGCAATTGGCTGATGGCTAGTCTAAAACTTTTCACACTTTGAGGTCAAAAAAAAATGAGTAAGAAAAACAGTCAAACCCCGCCCCAAAGGCAAAAAATGCACGTTAAAAAAGGGGATGTTGTGCAAGTAATCGCCGGTTCCGATAAGGGCAAAGTGGGCGAAATTTTACGGGCTCTACCCCAAGAAAGTACCGTGGTGGTCAAGGGAGTTAATATCCGCACCAAACATACTAAACCCCAACAGGAAGGGGAATCGGGTCAAATCGTTACCTACGAAGCACCGATTCACAGTTCCAAAGTGATGCTCTATTCCGAGAAGAAAAAAATCGCCAGTCGGGTGGGTTATACCTTTACCGAAGACGGTCGGAAAGTGCGGATACTGAAGAAAACTGGCGAAATTATTGATTAGTTTCCCATCAATTCTAGTTCCTGACCAAGCCCAGGAAAAGTAAGCAGAAAAACTATGAGCCAAAAACTAAAAACCACCTATCAAGAAACCATTGTTCCGAAACTGAAAGAACAATTTGGTTATACCAATATCCACCAAGTACCTAAAGTTATCAAAATTACTGTTAACCGCGGTCTTGGGGAAGCTTCACAAAACGCCAAAGCTTTGGAGTCTTCCAAGGCGGAACTGTCCACCATCACTGGACAACAACCGGTAGTGACTAGAGCTAAAAAAGCGATCGCTGGCTTCAAAATTCGCGAAGGAATGCCCGTGGGTGTGATGGTGACATTGCGCGGCGATCGAATGTACGCTTTTTTAGACCGTCTAATTAATCTGGCCCTACCACGCATTCGCGACTTTCGCGGTATCAGTGGTAACAGTTTTGATGGTCGTGGTAACTACAGTTTAGGCATTCGTGAACAGTTGATCTTCCCTGAAATTGAATACGACAAAATCGATCAAATTCGCGGGATGGACATCTCAATCATCACCACCGCTAAAACCGACGAAGAAGGACGCGCCCTCCTCAAAGAGATGGGAATGCCCTTTAGATAAATCAATCAAGAGAAAAGTAAACAGTAACCGGTAAATAAGTGATCAGTGACCAGTAAACAGTGAACAGCAAACAGTGAACAGTAAACAGTAAACAGTGATTCAGTGAAAAGACAGCAGGAAACTGCTATTTAATACTACTCACTTAATACTCAAATCTGATAACTGACCACTGATAACTGATAACTGATAACTGATGTTGATCCCAATTTAGGAGAAAAACAGGTAATTCATGTCTGCTAACGATACCATCTCGGATATGCTGACCCGCATCCGTAACGCTTGCGCGGTTCGGCAGACCACTACTCAAATTCCCACCACGCGGATGACGCGCAGTATTGCTCAAGTTCTCAAAGACGAAGGCTTTATTGCTGACTTTGAGGAAGTGGGTGAGGGGATTAAATCTCAATTAGTTCTTTCCCTCAAATATAAAGGCAAAAACCGTCAACCGATCATTACTACCCTCACAAGAGTCAGTAAACCAGGCCTGCGAGTTTATTCCAACAGTAAAGACTTACCGCGCGTCCTCGGTGGCATTGGCATCGCCATTGTTTCCACCTCTAAGGGTATTATGACCGATCGCGAAGCGCGTAAACAAAACGTTGGCGGCGAAGTCCTTTGCTACATCTGGTAAATAAGTGAACAGTGATCAGTAAACAGTGAACAGTAAACAGTAAACAGTAAACAGTGATTCAGTGAAAAGACAGCAGGAAACTGCTATTTAATACTACTCACTTAATACTCAAATCTGATCACTGATGACTGATAACTGATAACTGATAACTGATAGCTGACCCACTGATAACTCTTCCGGTGATAACTGACCCACTGATAACTGATAACTGTTATGTCTCGTATTGGCAAACGCCCGATTCCTATTCCCAATAAAGTCACCGTCGATATCGATGGTGCTACCGTGACGGTGAAAGGGCCCAAAGGAACTCTCCAGAGAACCCTACCTACCGCCGTCGCCATCAATAAAGATGGCGAAACCATCCTCGTTACCCGTCAAGACGATTCGCGTACCGCCAGAGAACGCCATGGACTCTGTAGAACCCTAGTCGCCAACATGGTAGAAGGAGTCGCTACCGGCTTTCAAAAACGCCTCGATATCCAAGGGGTAGGCTACCGCGCCCAGGCGCAGGGTAGTAAATTAGTTCTTAATGTTGGTTACAGTAAACCCGTGGAAATGGAGATGCCCGATGGTGTTTCCGTCGCCGTAGAAAATAATACCCAAGTTATCGTCAGTGGCATCGACAAAGAAGCGGTCGGTAACATTGCCGCTAAAATCCGCGAAGTTCGTCCCCCCGAACCTTATAAAGGTAAAGGGATTCGCTATCTTGGTGAAGTCGTCCGTCGCAAAGTTGGTAAAGCTGGCGGTAAAGGCGGTAAAGGAGGTAAAAAATAAACCATGAAAATTAGTCGCAAAGAATCGGTCCGTCGTCGTCACCAGCGTGTGCGTCGCAAACTTAGTGGCACTGCTGAACGGCCCCGTTTATCCGTATTTCGTTCTAATAACCACATCTACGCCCAAATTATCGACGACGTAGCCCAACATACCCTCGCGGCCGCTTCTACCCTAGAGGCCACCTTGCGCGGGGAATTAGAGTCCACCGCTACCCAAGAAGCCTCGGCTGCCGTGGGTAAACTGGTAGCCCAACGGGCCCTAGAAAGAGGCATCGAACAAGTGGTTTTTGATCGCGGTGGCAATCTCTATCACGGTCGCGTCAAAGCCTTAGCAGAAGCGGCTCGGTCAGCCGGCTTAAACTTCTAAAATATCCTTTCAACACTGATAAAACTATGGCAAAACGTCGCAAAGGCAACCGCGAAAAAGAAAAAGAAACCACTTGGCAAGAGCGGGTCATCCAGATCCGCCGGGTTAGTAAAGTGGTTAAGGGTGGTAAAAAACTCAGCTTCCGGGCTATCGTCGTGGTCGGTAATGAAAACGGCCAGGTGGGAGTGGGAGTCGGCAAAGCAGGGGATGTTATCGGGGCCGTCCGTAAAGGTGTGGCCGATGGTAAAAAACAACTAATTGAAGTCTCCTTAACTAAGGCTAGTTCTATCACTCACCTCACCCGGGGTGCTTCCGGTGGCGCGCAAGTACTCATGCGTCCAGCTGCTCCGGGGACTGGGGTTATTGCTGGGGGTGCTGTCCGTACCGTTTTAGAATTAGCTGGGGTGAAAAATATCCTCGCTAAACAACTCGGTAGCGATAACCCGCTCAATAACGCTAGAGCCGCCGTTAACGCCCTGGAAACCCTCCGCACTTTCTCGGAAGTGGCCAAGGATAGAGGCGTATCTGTAGAACATCTGTACACCTAAAGAAATTACCATGAAACTCCACGAAATCGCCCCCCAACCGGGGTCCACTAAACGCCGTCGTCGTGTGGGACGGGGTATCTCGGCCGGCCAAGGTGCTAGTTGCGGTCTGGGAATGCGCGGACAAAAATCTCGCTCTGGGACAGGGACTCGCCCCGGTTTTGAGGGGGGACAAATGCCCCTCTATCGTCGGGTGCCGAAATTAAAGCATTTTCCTTTGGTTAACCCCCGTCAATACACAATCGTTAATCTGAAAAAATTAGCTTCTTTACCCGCTAATACGGAAGTCACCCTGGAAAGTCTCCTAGAAGCTAAAATTCTCACCAGCAACGACGGCCCTTTAAAAGTTCTGGGTGATGGTGAAATTACCGTTCCCCTCAAGGTTAAGGCCGCTGCTTTTAGCAATAGTGCTAAAGAGAAAATTACCGCCGCTCAAGGGACTTGGGAAGAAATATAAATTTCCCAGCAGTCTTGGAGAAGACAGGAGAAGGGAGACAGGAGAAGGGAGACAGTATTCAGGAAACGGGAGACAGGAGATTATTTTTATTTATCCTTCCCCCGCAACGCGCACGCAGTGACCCCCCCCAACCCCTAACACCCAACCCCCAACCCCCAACCCCCAAGACCAGATTGATATATCATAAGAAGCACAGGGGAAATCTTAAAAAAATCGAGAAAGTTTTCCCCCTCGATTACTTTTTCCCATAAAAAAACTGCACTAGAGGTAACTGTTAATGGTCGTCAGTCGTGATAAGGCTCCCACGGCACAGGAAACGTTTATGCAAATGGCACAAGCGGCCGGTTTACGCGGTCGCTTGTTGATTACATTGGGTTTACTGATTCTGCTCCGTTTTGGGATGTTTGTACCGATACCCGGTTTAGATCGGGCAAGATTAGCAGAAATTATTCAAGGTAACGCCGCTTTGGGAATCCTTGACCTGTTTACCGGGGGAGGATTATCGACGTTAGGGATTTTTGCCCTCGGCATTCTTCCCTATATCAACGCCTCAATTATCGTGCAACTGCTCACCGCTGCCCTTCCTTCTTTGGAAGATTTACAGAAAAATGAAGGAGAAGCAGGACGGCGAAAAATTGCCCAAATTACCCGTTATATTGCCTTTGGTTGGGCAATTATTCAAAGTATCGGTATTACTCTCGGTTTATTAGTCGCTAACGGCGTTGTGGCCGGAACTTTACCCTCGATCGCCGCTACGGTTCTCGCTTTAGTGGCCGGTTCTATGTTCGTGATGTGGATTTCGGAACTGATTACGGAACGCGGTCTGGGAAATGGAGCATCTTTGCTGATTTTTGTCAACATTGTCGCTGTTTTACCGAAAACCCTCGGTGATACGATTACTTTTGCTCAACAGGGTGGCCGACAAGCGATCGCTCAAGTGGTGATTCTCTTGCTGGTTTTCTTGGTGATGATTATCGGCATTGTTTTTGTTCAGGAGGGAACCCGTCGGATTCCGATTGTTTCTGCCCGTCGTCAGGTGGGTCGTCGTCTCTATCGGGAAAGAACCAGTTATCTACCCCTACGACTCAATCAAGGGGGCGTGATGCCGATTATTTTCGCCTCGGCAGTGTTGGTGTTACCTTTCCAATTGGTGCAAGCTTTACCCACGGATAACCCGGTTGGTCAGGTTTTAGTCCAGTTGGTTAATGCCCTGCGTCCCGATAGTTGGGGTTATGTGGCTTTTTATAGTTTACTAATTCTCGGTTTTAGTTTCTTCTACTCTTCCCTGATCGTTAACCCCAAGGATATGTCCCAAAACCTGAAAAAAATGGGGACCAGTATTCCGGGGATTCGGCCCGGGACCGCTACTACTAATTATCTGGAAGGGGTGCTGAATCGTCTTACCCTTTTGGGCGCTCTCTTTTTAAGTTTGGTGGCTACGGTGCCGACTTTGGTAGAAAGCGCTACTAATGTCCCCACTTTTCGCGGTTTGGGGGCCACTTCCCTGTTAATTTTGGTGGGGGTGGCGATCGATACGGCGAAACAAATTCAAACCTATGTCATCTCTCAACGCTATGAGGGCATGATTAAACAGTAGTTAGATAGTCAGCCAGTGACCTTTTAGCGGTTACTGGTTATTTTTTCCCCTAAAACCCTATATTTAATCCATGAGCAAACGGATCGGTGTGATATTTTTGGGACCGCCCGGATCGGGAAAAGGGACCCAAGCGGCAAAATTAGCGGAATCTCTGACGATTCCCCATATTTCTACCGGTGAAATTTTACGTCAAGCAATTACAGAGAAGACAGAACTTGGTCAGCAAGCTCAAGCTTATGTGGAAAAGGGCGAATTAGTCCCCGATCAGTTGTTATTAGGTTTAATTCAGGAACGTTTAAAACAGCCTGACAGTGCTAAGGGTTGGATTCTTGATGGTTTTCCCCGCACGGTGGCACAGGCGAGCTTTTTAGACGCATTACTGGAAGAATTGGCTGATAGTTACACATTTGTGGTTAATTTGGCTGTACCAGATACGGTCTTAATTGAACGTCTCATGCAACGGGGTCGTCAAGATGATACTCAAGAAACGATCGCCCGTCGCCTACAGGTTTATATCGACCAAACTGCCCCCGTTTTAGATTATTACGGTCAAAAAGGGACTCTTAACCATATCGACGGTAATCAACCGCTGGACGCAGTTACGGCGGCTTTAACAGCCGTTGTCACTCCTGTTTAAAGTTATCCTCAGAATCAATTCAGTAATCAGTAATCAGTAATCAGTAATAGACCTCCTGCAAAAGTCTTATTCAGCTACTTGATGATAGCCTAAAGCAAGTTCGTAGTTGTAAATGCCAGCGATTAAATTAAATCTCAGACCAAAACGTCGTCTCCGATTCCTATATCTTGATGATAAAATTCTAAATCTCTTCAGACTTCTGTGAATATGTTCGATAACAATTCTTTCTCTTGATAACTG
>SFAU01000119.1 GCA_007096045.1 Microcystis novacekii Mn_MB_F_20050700_S1
GTATAGATGATTTCCTGACCTAAGATCACATTTTATTCTTTTTTCAACTTCAATCTAAAAATCGAGAAAAAAGCAAAACCCTCCATTATACCATAAAAAAATTATGCAAGAGGTCTAATGTGCATGGTGCGTTCCCCAAAATCTATTGGTGGAGCAGTAGAAGTTGCATTAGGGAACGCACCCTACGGCTGGTTAACTTGTATGTAAAGTTTTATCTGCGGATTCAACATTTCTGATTTACGTGGTTCAAGCTGCTCATATAACCAAGATTCAATTTGTGGATCAGAGATATTACAAGGATTAGCAATCTTATTTACAATTGCTCTAGTCGTGACACTATAACCAATACTCCTTTGTACAAATTTTTCTGCCAACTTCATAAAATCTTTGGATTGGCAGCGAGATATAAAAGTTACCAAACTGCGAAAGGCTATGTCTGGCTGCATAGAGCTATACTGATACTTCGTGATCGCATATTCCAAGTTATCCAACTCTAAATAAACATACATTACCCGTTCATAGGGAATATCACCTTCTTCATCCCAAAAATGCGGAAACATTTCACGTACGTTATCCCAACGATAAAATCCCTGATTTGTTATATTGAGTCTTTCATAATATTTATCTAAGGATGCTTCATTTTTTGCCTCAATCCATTGTTGGTATGCAAAGACAATTGCTGCAACAGTAACTATTATAGTTGCCAATCCATCCTCGCTGTTTCCGGTCAATTTTAGCTCCAGAGACCGAACGGTTATTGCAACCAGCAACAATGCTGCTAAAGCAACCCACCAGGGAATAAAGCTCACCGCTTTTTTATTCAGTCCAATTTCCTTAAGCATCAGTTTTTCAAAAGATATTCGTTTCATATGTTTTCCCCCATCTTTTCGAAATTGATTGTTTTTCGATTAGTTCCTCATGGTAGGGTTACTACTACAAAAAATTATAAAGTTCTGCTGCTTGAGACCATTATTTTTGTCAAAGAGCGAATAAATTTAAGTCTAACTACATAATATAGGGAAACTTTCCGTATATCACACTAAATACACATTTTTTTAAGAAATCTTTCCGCCTATTACTCTCAAATGAAGAGATCGCAAGAAACTTTCCCTATAAAATTACAAGTAACCGTGTTATGCCGAATTATTAGAGTTCTTGCCTAATTAATTTTTGAGAGGGCAAAAATGAAAAAAAATGGGCATAAAATTGCATAAAATCCATAAATAGAGCATTTAATTGATTAATGTTCATTCTTAATTCTCCTGACTCCTGACTACTGGCTCCTGACTCCTCACCTAACGGAAGACTTTTGATTTATGCAAGAGGTCTAACAGGGTGGCCGATACAAAATTAGGTTATACTTCATCTTTATGAGAAAAGATGCCATACCTGAATCTAATTTTGGGGAGATTGATTACCATATTTAACTTCATTTGTCAAGAAATTCGCTCATTTTTAGTTGCGATCGCTTTTTACACGATTATTCCGGTTCCGATTGCTTGGCCTGATTTTGGCAGAATTGCTCGATGGATTCCCCTAGTGGGCTTATTTTTGGGTTTAATTCTAGTTTTACTCGATCTAACTCTAACTGGTCTGGGAATGCCACCCTTAACTCGTGCAGTTGTCCTTGTGGGGGTTTGGGTTTATCTGACGGGAGGACTACACCTTGATGGAGTTAGTGACACGGCCGACGGTTTAGCTGTCACCGACCCCCAGCGTCGTTTAGCGGTCATGGCCGATAGTGTTACTGGGGCCTTTGGAGTCATGGCCGTGACTATGGTTTTGCTGCTAAAAATCGCCGCTTTGACTGATTTAAGCGATAATCGAGCTTTAGCTCTAATTTTAGCCCCAATTTGGGGACGTTGGGGGCAAGTAATCGCGATCGCTCTTTATCCCTACCTCAAACCCACCGGCAAGGGAGCCTTTCATAAAGTGGCTTTTTGTCTGCCTTGGGACTGTGGGGGAGTAATTTTGGGGTTAATCGCCCTATTTGGCGGTCTAAGGTGGGGAATAATCGCCATTAGTGCCGGAATCGCCCTCGCTCTGCTTACTGGTTACTGGTTATATCGTCGTCTTCGCGGTCACACCGGCGATACCTACGGTGCGGTGGTAGAGTGGACAGAGGCTCTATTCTTGGTTTTTTTGACGATAATTAGCTAATTTTTGCCCTCCACGGCCTGTAAACGGGTTAATTTCAGGGTAAATTTTCCCCCACCGGTTTCTCCGAAAGCTCTCACCCGAATAATATATTTACCCGACTCGGTAATACGCGCAAAGAGGAGAGCATTAGTGCCACCATCGGGACCATCATCATTTTCTGCTACAGTGGAACCATCGGCAGCCAGAAGAATTAACACCCCATCAAAGTTTTCCGATTTGAGATCGATGGCCACCTGATCATCCTTGTCCAAATCTACGGTATAATCCCTAGCAAACCCCCCCTCCCCCGTGGGAATATCCTTGTCGGTGAGAGTATCGTTAATTTCTTTATTGAGGATTAGGGGGACGGGATTATAGATTTTTTCTGCTCGTACCGGTAAAGATTGACCGCTCAACCAGAATAAAGTGAGTAAGACGCATAAACTAGAATAGCGACCAGTCAAAGGAAATCTTGTCATAGGGGCAGATGTTCGTTTTCTCAATCTCCCTATTCTACAAAAAACTGATAACTATCAGCAGTTCGACAAAATTAAATTCAGACTCCGGAAAGGGGGAACACTGGAACTGCGGAACTGCGGAAGGTAAAAATATGTGTAATTAATTTTGCTTAGGTACTTATTTCTTGTTGGCAAAACAAGTAAAAAAAATCCCCCTTTGAGCAAGGGGGTAAGAGGGGAGATAAAACCCGTTTAAGGTAATTGCTGTAATCATTAATTGACAATCTTTAAAAGAGATTAATTGAAAAATGAACTAGAAGTCAAAAACTTAAAGAGGGTCCTTCCATGGGTAGAGAAGCTAAAGATTGAGTGATATGATGTTCTTGACCGCGATAGGTAACGGCTACCTGTTTCTGAATGGTTTGAGCGACACCAAGGTTTTTTAAATAGGGAACACCACGATAGCTTAAAATCATCGGACTGGAAGCAACGGTGGCAGTGGGATTTTTCTCGTAAGCAATGCCGCGATAGGTTAATTTCATAGCTGTCTCTGGAGATAATTGGTGAGCCATTCCTCTCTCCATCTGCAGCGAAATTAATTCCCGAAAAACTAAACTTTTTTGTGGGTAAATATCCTAAGCTGCCCGCGCATTTAAATTGCTTGTTGAGATGAGGCACTGTTGCAAGGGGCGGGGTAAATTCAGCTAATCTAAGGATAGGCGGTTAAAATCTGTCTTAGCTTAGAGATAGTGGTGGGGTTACGGGAGCTACTCTTAAAACCAGGGGAAACCATCGAAAGACTGAGAATTTAGTAGAGAAAGATAGCACAACCTCCTCTAGGAAACCAGGGGAAAACAAGAATTGGATTTGGACTACTTAATAGAAGTGAATTCCACAAAGCGGAAAAATGTCAGCACTGTGGCAGCCTATTTCTGAGATAACTCGACCGACTTCTCGGCAACAAAAGGCGTTAGATTTATTGGGAGTTTCCTTAATTTATACCTGTTGACATACTCCCACCGTCAAGCTACGCTGTGACGGGGGATTCTTGACCTATCACTATCGGAAATTCCTTGTTCAACGAGACAGCTTAGATTCTCAATGTCTCCACTGAAAATCTTTCTCAGTACCGTTGAGATAATTTCCCAAATATTTCAACCTTTTTTAAGAATATTTATTGCTGCATTATGATCCCTATTTAAGACTGTTTGACAGTTAGGACATTGATGAGTTCTATTGCTTAATGTTTTTTGAACTCTCGTCCCACAAATTGAACAATCTTGAGAAGTGAAATGCGGTGGTACAGCAACACAAACAATCCGATAAATCTTGGCAAAAAATTCAAACCATTCAGTGAATTGATACCAAGAAGCATCAGAAATCGACTTGGCCAGCTTACGGTTTTTGACTAAGTTTCTTAC
>SFAU01000012.1 GCA_007096045.1 Microcystis novacekii Mn_MB_F_20050700_S1
TAGGTGTAGGGGTAATTCATGAATTACCCCTACAACAACGTTTGTCTGGATGTTGTTAAATTTTCTCTTGACAAAGGCGACTTGACAGGATACTGTATTCATAATGGAGAATCCGTGCGTATGCAGACCCTCTTTTCCAATGGTCTTAACTATGATTGATGTAATCATTTGATTGACTATGATTGGTTCATTCAATCAATCTTCATCTCTAATCCACTAGGGTTAGGCATTTACTTTTCAGGAACTCTTAACTAGCTCCCTAATCATAGTCCATCATTCAATTATTCCAATCACTGTCGATGGTGGTGCGTTACGACGGATTGTTAGCTTGAAGTTAAAGCAGAAATTTTGGCCGTCTAACGCACCCTACGTTTGTCTGAATGTTGTCAAATTTTCTCTTGACAAAGGCGACTTGACATGATATTATATTCATAATGGAAAATCCGTGCGTATGCAGACCCTCTTTTCCCAAGCATTTAAACTCTAACTCATCTTGATTCTGCTTGCCGGAGTTATGGTGATAAGAAAGGATTATCGAAGAAAGGGCGTAGGCTGCACCTGATATTTGTGACTTTCTCTCAGTTATGGTGAGCAGCAGAAGTTATTAAAAGAGGGCGAAGGCAATTCGCCCCTACAATCTGCTTGTGCCTGCGCCCAAAATTTAACTTGTTTACTTGTCCTGTTTATTTGACTTTTTAGATTTAGCTAGGTTGTACTGGAAGAAAGCACCAAATCCCAATACACCTAAGCCGAAAACTGTGCTAGGTTCGGGAACTGCTTGAACTGTTACGGTAAAACTTCCAGTGTTGCCTTTCCATCCAAAACCATCCATTGGACCCAGGAAGAGGCGAGTTGCTCCAGTAGGAACGATGAAATTCTGCACAGCACCACTGCCGGTTCCTGTCAGTCCATCACCAATAAAGAAAACTTGCTTAACTTGTGGAGCTAACGAAGAAAAATTGAGTCCAATTGCAGAAAAGTCAAGAGGTGCAGGTGCAGGAGTCAAATCTGGCTGGCTGTTATCTAAAAAGACACCGAGAAGAGAATTGAGCGGAGCGTTAATCCTGGAAATTCCAAAGTTAGGACCATAGTTAAGCAAGGATGTTACTCCATCCGCCGTAGCGGTGGGTGGGGGTGGGGAGGGAACATTGTTGACTGCCCCAGTTACGGAGAAATTGAGCGTTTGTCCAGGAATGAGGGAAAGTCCCGACACTTGTACAGGAGATTGAGCAGGAGCAGTATCCCCGTCGAGAGTAGTTCCATTGGGCATCCCTGCGAGCCAAGGGCTAGATTGGCCAGGAACCGTAATAGTTACAGCTTGTACTCCACTGGCGATGGAGAGACTGATAAGTATTACCCCCCCCAACTGAGTTTTTGATTAGTTTTACTAATGTCACAAATAAATGCCTCCTAAAAATTGTTGTTGAGCTTGCAATTACGCCGTAGCCTACCAAAAATGACAAGCGTTGTCAAGTGTGAAGATAATCGCGCGTCAGAGCAGACTTGAAAAAGCTTTAAGAGCAAGGCTTTCGTTGTGTCGCAATTCATTCTTCATATTCTGAGCTGACAACGCCAAAATTTAGGCACTTTTTCCCTGAAAATTAGGTAATTGACCACGGCTCGACTGAGCTTCGCCGAACGTCCTGAAAATGGGTAAAACCCCACACCCTGGCCCCAGCAAGAGACTTATTCAGCAAACCATATTTAAGCGGGAAAAATCCCTTTTTTTGTAGTCTATGATACTGTTTTTTGGATTGAGATCGTCTAAAGTCAAGAAAATTGCTTCTAGGGTTCCGGTTTAAACTTCTTTAAATGTCAGGTCCGAGAGGAGCAAGCTAGTCTTAAATGATCGAATCAAAAATTTTTTCCATCTAAGCTGGCTACACGGCGGGATAAAAGCCCGGGAGACTTTAAGGATAACTGTTTTGAGGCAGTGTCTTTGAAGACTCCCGGGTTATTGTATTTTGAGGTGAAATGATGTCCGAGGAATCTACTTTTCAACCCCCTGATTTAACCGAAGCTGAACAGGCCCTAGAAAAAGAACGCCATTTGCCCCTAACCGGTTGGCAACAGGAAGTTTCCCAGGGTTTAACCTACGGTTTAGAGGCGGCCGATAGTATTCGCGATCGCAGTATTCCCACCTTTTCCAGGGGTGAGTTACCCCACTATGCGGGAATTAACACCTTTATGAAGGCTCCCTATTTGGAAGATGTGCGGAATGTGGGCAATTATGACGTGGCAATCGTGGGTGTTCCCCATGATTCGGGGACAACTTACCGACCCGGAACTCGTTTTGGACCCCAGGGAATTCGGCGGATTTCGGCTCTTTATACGCCCTACAATTTTGAATTAGGGGTAGATTTGCGCGAACAAATTACGCTCTGTGATTTGGGGGATATTTTTACCATTCCTGCTAATAATGAAAAGTCCTTTGATCAAATCTCTAAAGGGGTTGCCCATGTCTTTAGTTCCGGTGCCTTGCCGATTATTTTAGGGGGTGATCATTCTATTGGTTTTCCGACAGTGCGCGGTATTTGTCGGCATTTAGGGGATAAAAAAGTCGGTATTATTCACTTTGATCGCCATGTGGATACTCAGGAAACGGATTTAGATGAACGGATGCACACTTGCCCCTGGTTTCATGCCACCAATATGAAAAATGCTCCTGCTAAAAATCTCGTCCAATTAGGGATTGGTGGTTGGCAAGTTCCCCGTCAAGGTGTTAAAGTTTGCCGCGAACGCGCCACTAATATTTTGACCGTCACCGACATTGTAGAACGAGGCATTGATGCTGCCGCCGAATTTGCCTTAGAACGAGCTTTAGATGGCACGGATTGTGTTTGGATTAGTTTCGATATTGATTGCATTGATGCCGGTTTTGTCCCCGGTACAGGTTGGCCAGAACCGGGCGGTTTATTACCCCGTGAAGCCTTGGCTTTATTGGGCAAAATTATCCAAAAAGCTCCCATTTGTGGTATGGAAGTGGTGGAAGTTTCGCCTCCCTATGATGTCAGTGATATGACTTCTTTGATGGCTACCCGTGTTATTTGTGATGCCATGGCTCATCTGGTGATTTCAGGTCAATTACCGCGTCAAGAAAAGCCCTATTATATTCATCCTGATGCCAATCTGGCCGTTGACGAACCCTGGCAGTAATTTCCTATGCACGAAACTGATATGACTAAGGCGTTAATTATGACAGTTCGAGATTGGTATGATAGCCAACCTGAAAAGCTCAAAATTGAAAAAATTCATCTCATGGTTGGTGAATTTACCTGTGTCGAACCGGTCAGTTTACAATTTGCCTTTGAAGTTCAAACTGCTAATACTTTTCTTGCTGGTGTGGAATTAGCAATTAAAAATATTCCATTAATTGCTTATTGTCATTGCTGTCAAAAGGATTATAAACCCCAAATTGGCCAGCAATATTCTTGCCCAACTTGTCGATCGCCGATGGAGGATATTCGTTCAGGTCGAGAGTTAAAAATTGACCACATTGAATATTCTTTAGTTTCTTAAACAGAGTTAGTTGATCTCCTCTACCAGCGTAATTATCAATTATTCATTTTTAATTAAAATGCACCAAACTTTTGACGCGGCCCTAGAAATTAATCTACTTCATGCCAATCAAACAGGAGCCGATCACAACCGGGAACATTTTGACGAGTGGGGCATTACCTGTTTAAACTTGATGAGTAGTCCTGGTGCGGGTAAAACTGTGTTATTGGAAAAAACCCTCGCAGCCTTAAAAAATCAATTAAAAATGGCTGTTATTGAAGGCGATATGACTACAGAACTAGATGCAGAACGCCTGAGAAAATATGGAGTTCCGGTGATTGCCATTAATACAGGTCGCTCTTGTCACTTAGATTCCAAAATGGTAGCTGGGGGAATTCATCGTTTCAAAGAAGATTATAATCCCAAAGAGTTTGATTTATTGTTGGTGGAAAATGTGGGAAATTTAGTTTGTCCCGCCGAATTTGAGGTAGGAGAACACGCTAAAGTTGCTCTATTAAGTATTACTGAAGGAGAAGATAAACCCCTCAAATATCCAATTATGTTTCAAGAAGCGGATTGTCTGATTATTACCAAATTAGATTTGGCTCCTTATTTAGAGATTGATTTACAACGTTTAGAAGCAAATGTTCGTTCTCTGAATCCTGATGTAACCATTATTGCTCTTTCTGCTCAAACAGGAGAAGGTTTAGAAGAGTGGTTAAATTGGGTAAAAAGCCAAGTCAATACTCCGAGGTTTTTGAATTGTTAATCAGTAACAGTTTTTGAGATTTATTTCTGTTTTAATTAGGTAGGTGTTAAAAATTATCAGATTCCCCCCTTATCAAGGGGGGCAGGGGGGATCAAAGGCAAAATCTATCTTCAATTTGATTATAACTACTTACTTACTATCTATCACCTCTAAAGGCTATTACCTATGAAACGACGCAATTTTTTCTCCTTACCTCTCGTTTTTTTTAGTAGCTTACTCCTGACCATTAGTTGTAATCAAGCTCCTCCGCAAACCCCCAATGCAAGTAGTTCTCTGAGTAATACTCCCCCCATTGTCATTGGTTATAGTAATTGGGCCGGTTGGTGGCCCTGGGCGATCGCCGAAGAAGCGGGATTATTTGCTAAAAATGGGGCTAATGTTCAAATGAAATGGTTTGATGGTTATCTTGAATCCTTGCAAGCTTTAACCGCTGGACAATTAGATGGAAATAGTCAAACTCTCAACGATACAATCGCTTTTGCGGGAGATGCAGTGAATGGTCAAGTTGCGGTTTTAGTTAATGATAACTCGTCAGGAAATGATAAAATTATTGTCACAGAAGAGATTAAAACGATTAAGGATTTAAAAGGCAAAAAAGTTGCTGTCGAAGAAGGCGTTGTCGGTGATTTTCTCCTCAGTTTAGCCCTAGAAAAAGAGGGAATGAGCCGTAAAGATGTGCAAATTGTCCCCATGGAAACAGGGGCTGCTGCCGCCGCTTTTGCATCGGGAAAAGTGGATGCAGTCGCTGCTTTTCCACCCTTTTGGTCAACCGCCCTTAAACGAAAAGGTTCTAAAGAATTAATTAGTTCTAAAGCTTTTCCTGGTGCTATTCCTGATTTATTAGTTGTCAGTGCCAAATTAGTAAAAGAAAAGCCAGAACAGGTTCAAGCTCTGGTAAAAACATGGTTTGATGTTCGAGAGTTTGTCGCTAAAAATCCCCAAAAAGCCGATGAGATTATGGCCAAGCGGGCGGGAATTAGTCCAGAAGAATTGGCTTTATATAAAGAGGGAACGAAGTTTTTCACCTTAGAAGAAAACCTAGAAGCGTTTAGTCCGGGGAAAACCATGAAAAATATGCCCTTTGCCGCTCAAAAAATGGCTGATTTTATGAGGGAAGTTGGCTTTATTAAAAAAGTACCCGATCTAACAACTATTCTAGATTCCCAATTTGTCAAGGCCTTGGCAAATCAAGACAAAAAATCCTAATTATTCCCTCGATTATTGACTGCAAGAATTGTTTGATAACTGGGTGATATTGGCTATGAAAATTATTCTTTTCTTTTGAAAATCCCATGACCACAACACCTAAAACGCTTCCTCAAAGCACTTTTTGGCGGATTACCGAGGATATTCCCGAATCCCTAAAATGGACTTTAATGGTTTCTTCTATTATTGTCCCGCTTATTTTATGGTTACTAATCTCTAGTTTTGCGGGTATTGAATCCGTATTTTTGCCCTCTCCTTTAGCCGTTATTCAAGCACTAGGAAAATTGGCAGAACAGGGCTTTTTAATTCAAGATACTATTACCAGTTTTTTACGAGTAGTTGGGGGCTTTTTTTTAGGAGGATTGTTTGCTATTCCCATCGGCATTTTAATGGGAACTTTTCCGAGTATTCGTAGTTTAATGGAACCGATCATTGGCGTTGTCCGTTATATGCCCGCTCCTGCTTTTATTCCCCTATTGGTTATTTATTTGGGCATTGGAGAAACATCAAAGATTATGCTCATTTTTATCGGGACAATTTTCTTTAATACCCTGATGATTATGGATGCGGTCAAGTTTATTCCCCGGGAATTGATCGAAGTAACTTATACCCTGGGAGGAAATCGAAAACAGGTTTTATTTAAAGTGATTACTCCCTATATTATTCCTAATATTATTGATACTTTTCGCGTTAATATGGCGGCCGCATGGAATTTAGTAGTGGTGGCGGAATTGGTGGCGGCCGATAATGGATTAGGCAAACGCATTTTATTAGCCCAGAAATTTCTGAGAACCGATGAAATTTTTGCCTGTTTAATTGTTCTAGGAATTATTGGCTTTGCTCTAGATTTAAGTTTTCGTTTGTTTTTGCAGTGGACTTGTAAATGGTCAATTACTCGTTAACCTAAAAACTCAATAACAGAGTTTATTATGTCACCAGTAAAATTATTTTAATAATAAGAGAAGAATCTTAATGCACTTAGAAATTACTCAACTCAATAAAATTTTCACCACTAAACGAGGTGCGGTGGTCGCTCTGAAAGATATTAATTTACACGTTGACAGTGCTGAATTTGTCTGTGCGGTCGGGGCCTCTGGTTCAGGGAAATCAACTTTGTTGCGAATGATTGCGGGTTTAGAACTGCCCACTTCCGGCAAAATTACCGTTGATGGTGTTGAAGTGACAGGGCCAGGAGCCGATCGCGGCATGGTTTTTCAAAATTATACACTCTATCCCTGGATGACGATCCAAAAAAATGTTGAATTTGGCTTAAAACTACGGGGATTATCGACAAAAGAATGCTGGGAAGTGGCCTGTTATTATCTGGATATTGTCGGTTTAACCCAATTCGCTAATGCTTACCCCAGAGAACTATCGGGTGGGATGAAACAACGGGTTGCGATCGCTCGCTCTCTTGC
The DNA here is from genome assembly GCA_007096045.1 of Microcystis novacekii Mn_MB_F_20050700_S1. Classification (GTDB taxonomy): domain Bacteria; phylum Cyanobacteriota; class Cyanobacteriia; order Cyanobacteriales; family Microcystaceae; genus Microcystis; species Microcystis novacekii. Next base: position 6,892 of record SFAU01000012.1, read on the forward strand.
TTGTCATCCCAAAGTTTTATTAATGGACGAACCTTTTGCCGCTTTAGATGTACAAACCAAAGAAAGAATGCACGAATATTTAATTGAAATTTGGCAAAAAATTAGGTGTAGTATTTTAATGATTACCCATGATGTGGATGAAGCGGTTTTTTTGGCTCAACGTATTTATGTTTTGAGTGCTAGGCCAGGGACTATACAACGGGAATTAACAATTAATTTCCCCGTAGATCGTAATTATAAAATTAAACGACAATCTCAGTTTTATGACTATACGGATCAAATTTACGGCCTACTACGAGGTGATAAATTCTAGAAAAAACTAGGGAGCATCAAGAGTAGTCCTGGGTTGAAAACGAGTTATCGCTCTTCTGGGACTTTCGGAAATCCCTGACCGAATCTAGATTCTGAAACCCTTGGTTGACAAGTGCTCGCTAACTTTTTTTCTCATAAAAACTCAAATTTCGGGTTTCTGTTAGTGACTGTAAGACTTTTGCCAGACTCCCTCCAAGAGCGATAAATTATTACAGATATAGTCATTTCAGATAAGTCTGATACAATCTAGACCGACAAAAACCTTATGAACTCTGGGATTGATATTCTCAATCTTAATTGAAATGACTATATATCAGCAGCTGTCTGTAAGCATCCCACCGAAAAACTAATGCGCTCCGGGGTTTGGGGACGGCGCTTGCGTCCCCAACGGGGGGTTTGGGTAGGGCTGTTTCATTTAAATTAAGTACAGCTGATTTTGAGTCAATAAATTTGACCGAAGATTCTCTAGTTTATCTTTCTCTAACCAAAAGAGTTATTCACAATAATTAATCTTTAATCCTCTGCCAATATTTATTATGAATAGATTGATAAAGCTTGTTCCCAAGCCACTAAAAGCTTATCTCTCTTGAAAATGTCTGAGAGTACATCCTGTTAATTTAGCTAATTTTTCTGCTTCTTACGTCGATAAAACTATCAGGTT
>SFAU01000120.1 GCA_007096045.1 Microcystis novacekii Mn_MB_F_20050700_S1
TCTGGTAATGTACCGCAAGTCCTTCGTCATCGCTGTGCTTATCTAAATGGTTGCCTTTTTTAACTTTTTTATTGATCTCATTAAGCATTTCTACTTATTGCAAAGGTGAGATGCTCCCGGCGGTTGTTTCGTTTTTATTGCCGAAGAATGAGCAATTTGGCTGCGTTCTTCTCCAAAATTATTCATATTGGCTAACCACACTTGATCTAAGTCATCACTATCGATGCCGATTGGTAAGAGTAATTTTAATAGGTTAGTTTCCTTAATCCCATGATTTTGAGCGATAACTGATTTAAAACATCTAATCGCTATGTCAATTTTTTTAGTTATTTTCAGTTTATCTAGGGAGACATTTTTGTTACCTTTAAGAGGATTAATAGTATCGGGAGGAGGTTCTATTTCTTGACCAGAAAAAGCGATTACACATAACAAAACTCGACCAGCTTTACCTGGATTATCCCAGATATTTTTTGCTGCCAGTACAGTATCCCAAACTCGATCTTCAAGATAAGATTCAATCTCAGCATGAGCAAAAACTCTATGGGCAAAAGTTAAAGCCAATTGTCTTTCAGAATAGTCATTTATCTCGCTGAATTTACGAGGTAGGAATTGTTTTTTTAGTCGATTTAATTCTTTGGTTAGTTGTCTAAATCTCAGAGATTTCGGCATAATAAAAAAACTAACTATCTTAACCCCTTAAAAATAATACGGTTATCTTCCATCTGAGGAATATTGAAGTTAATATCTAATACCATTTTTCATAAGTAATGGCAGAGATGGTTAATCGCCCTAACCCCCCACCCCCCCAACCCCCCCGACGTCGGGGGGGCAAGGGGGGGTAAGATACCTGCCAAGAATAAAGAAAAAATTGTAAGTTGCTCTAATACTTTTAGTAGTTTTTTCTACCGAGTTCCTAAATTCATTGTCAGGGTTAGATAATAATTCTTTAAAAGCATTTTCTATCTGTTCTTTGTTTTTCTCGGCAGCTTCTCTAATTAGATCATCGCAAAAGTAAAAAACCATAACATCTAAAATTGCTCGATTGAACTGACTTCGATACTTTCCTTCTTTATATAACCAGAGACGAGAAAAGTTTTTCTCTCCAAAAATATTAGACCTCTTGCATAAATCCGAAAACAAACGATAGAAACAATAATGGGAGGGACTTTCAGTTAATTATTTATTAGTAGTTGATAATCTTCAAAAATGTTACTGTACAAGGATCGACTTAATTGTTGTTTGGATAGCTTTTTCAAATTGATCAATAATATTTTTGATTTCTTCTGAGCGCTTTTCCCATTCTTTATTGAAATTTTGACAGGTTTTATCTAGAAGTATCTGAACATCACAGCGATAATCGGATAAATAATAATGAAAAGCTACATAACGCAATAGTATATCAGTGTCGCGCATCCGGAAATCGGGATAGGAAGATTTAAATATTTTCTTTAATGCTTGACTTTCGATCGCTCGATCATCTAAAAAATTAATAAAACCCCCTGGGTGTAATGCTTGTCTTAATTCTTGAGAAGACAAAGGGGTATTTTCCACATTGAGACGCAGAAAAATTTTATGGAGGAAACTTTCCGTTTTCCAATTACGGATAACAATCGTGCGGATACTTTGATTATCCAGTTGGTCTAAGATACCATTCAAATTGAAGTCATTATCTTCTATTTCTTCTAACATCTCTAACTGTGCCATAGTTGCAATTAATACCCTCAATTTTCTATTCTGCAAAAATCCCGCCCCAATATTTGGACGGGATTGACTCTAATCTAACAAAACTACTCCCATTCTATAGTTCCGGGTGGCTTAGAAGTAATATCATAAACCACGCGGTTAACTCCCTTAACTTCATTGACAATGCGATTAGAAATTGTCTCCAATAAATCATAGGGAACCCGCGACCAATCTGCTGTCATTCCGTCTTCACTGCTGACTAACCGGAGGACAATGGGATAAGCGTAGGTGCGTTGATCTCCCATCACTCCCACACTGCGGACAGGTAATAAAACCGCGAAAGCTTGCCAGAAATCGTGATACATTCCCTGCTTATTAATCTCGTCGCGCACTACCCAATCTGCATCGCGCAAAATATTTAATTTATCTGCGGTGACTTCCCCTAAAATGCGAATCGCTAAACCGGGGCCGGGGAAAGGTTGACGACGAACAATTTCTTCCGGAAGACCGATCGATCGACCTAATTTTCTCACCTCATCCTTAAATAATTTTCGCAGGGGTTCGACCAATTTAAACCGGAGATTTTTCGGCAGTCCACCAACGTTATGATGACTTTTAATTTTAACCGCGACTCTTTCCCCGGTTTTGGGATCTACATTACTATCGGCCGATTCAATCACATCGGGATATAAAGTTCCTTGGGCCAGATAATCAAAGGGTCCCAAGCGATTCGATTCTTCTTCAAACACCTGAATAAATTCATGGCCGATACGACGGCGCTTTTCTTCGGGATCGGTGACACCGGCCACTTGCGCTAAAAATCGCTTTCTAGCGTTGACATACTGGACTCCTATATGGAATTGCTCGTTAAATATCTGCATTAATCGTTCTGGTTCACCCTTACGCATGAATCCCTGATCGATAAACATACAGGTTAGTTGATCACCGATCGCTCGATGTAACAGGAATGCTAAGGTAGAGGAGTCCACACCGCCGGATAAAGCCAATAAAACGCGCTTATCGCCCACTTTTGCCCTAATTTCTCGGATCGATTCCTCGACAAAAGCTGCCGTGGTCCAAGTGGGTTCGCATTTGCAGATATGATAGACGAAATTGCGAATTAAGGCGATTCCTCCCACAGAATGGACAACTTCCGGGTGAAACTGCACTCCAAAGAGTTTTTTCTGGTGATCGGCAATGGCCGCACAATCGGTATTATCGGTATGAGCGAGAATTTCAAAACCCGCAGGCAATTCCACGCAGGAATCCCCGTGACTCATCCAGGCGGTGGAACCGTCCTCGACATTGGTTAATAAATCGGTAGGATCGTTGATAAATAGGGATGCTTTGCCGTATTCGGCCCGTTTTGCCCGTTCTACCCTGCCTCCTAACTGCTGTACCATCAACTGCATCCCGTAGCAAACTCCGAGGATGGGTACACCTAAATTCCAAATTTCGGGATCACAGTGAGGCGCTCCCGGATCATAGACGGAATTGGGACCGCCCGAAAGAATTATTCCTTTCGGGTTGATTTGTGCCAATTGTTCGGCGCTGGTACGATAGGAGAGAACTTCGGAGTAAACGTTCGTTTCCCGGATTCTGCGGGCGATTAATTCAGAATACTGGGAGCCAAAGTCAAGAATGATGATTATTTGACGATTAAGGCTATTAGTGAAGGACTCTGAGGGCAAAGTCTCCTGATGGGTGGGAAGGGGGGTTTGAGTTGTCACTACGATCAAGAAAAGAAACTGGCAGGAAAAGGTTAAAGATTTGTAAACTAAATCGGCTATTGTTCTGAAAATAAGCTACAATAGTATCGCCTTATTAGTTTCATTTTTTAAGACTAAATATTCCCACGATCATAGCACGGTCACTGGGGAGTGACTGGTAGATTTTGCAAAAATTTAAGGCCATTTTCGCTTTTGCTGATCAAAGAACGAGAGCGATCGAATAAAATACAACCGACCCCAAGATGACCGTTACTGTGGTTATAAACGTATTCTTGGCAACGGCGATCAATCGTATTAGCCATTTCTCCATAGATGCGTTCCACCCAATTATCTCCCGTTTGCCGGTCTAATTGACGCAGATATTCCAGACCGTTTTCGCTGGTGCTACTGTCAAAAATTTGCTGGAGATGGGGGGTAGCTAAACCCATTTTAGCGGCGTAGGCGGTGAGAATTTCCCGACGACCATCGGCCAGATGATGGTGAGTCTGAAAGATTCCCCCGGCAAGTTTAATTAATTTACCGTGATAACCAAACAAAAGAATTGCAGAGATTCCCTGTAATTGTGCCTCTAACAACATCGGCCCGATCCAATTGGCTGTTTTTACCAAAATATCAGGATTAATACCCATTTGAGGCGCTAAATCTAAGCCATTTTCCCCGATACAAAACACCAAGCGATCGAAACGACGGGATAAATTTTTTAATTGCTCGCGAAAGATTTCCAACTGTCCGGGAGCGCTCAGGGGTTGGGAAATGCCGGTGGTACCCAACAAAGATAATCCTTCTACCACCCCAAAAGCGGCGTTAGAAGTCCTTGTGGCCAGTTTTTTGCCTTCTGGAAGGATAATCGTCACTTTGATGCTTTCTTGGGGCAGTAACAGGGGTCTGAGGTTTTCTTGCAGCAGACGCTGGGCATAACTATAAATAGCTGATTTTCCGCCATTATCAACCTGTAGGCCGATTCCTTCGCCACCTTGAATCTCTATCTCTTGATTACCCGTCTTTCTTTCTACTAACGCCCATATAGGGGTATTTCTAGTTAAATCTAAATTATCCCCCGGATCGCTGCGGGTGATGGCCAGGGCAGCATCGGGGTTAAGTCGGGCCACTTGTTCGATGGCAATTGTAACGGTTTCTGGCGGTTCTAAAAGATTAAAAGTAACGGAATTTAGCTCATTTTCGCCGTGGAGATGCTGCAGAGATGCGATCGCACTGGCACAGGCAAAAACCGGTAAAGTGTAACCCGAACGGGGTGGGGAGATAGACATGAATAGGGTCGATAGCCAATCAAATTGGCCGTGATCTGATTATAGAACTAGGGTAAACCGCTTATTCTTAGATTGGCCGAATCTCCCCCAATCCCTTTGCTGTTGCCAGAGTGCCTCGTCTCAACAAGCAATTTAAATGCCCGGGAGGTTTACCTGATGAGCCTTTTTCTGTCAAATCTTAAGGAGTCATGGGTTTCATTTTTGAATTGGCTTAATGACGACTGGACGGGTCGTGGCTGCTAATTTGGCGATCGCATCAGCGATTCCCACAGAAAAAGCATAACCAGGGGGACAGGGTAACTCATCATTGGAAAGAGGTAGTGATTCCCCTACGGTTGATAATAATGGCGGTTCTGTCGTCGCTTGGATGCTTTCACAAAAGTTAAATCTCATGGCATAATTGGAGGACTTCCCACTGAGATTAGGCACAGCAAAAATTCCATAAGATGTCGGGTCTTTAGGTTGACGATTTTGTTGGCGTTTGCTATCGGCATCTGAGATTTTACCCCCCCATAAAACCGCTACATAACCGTAACTATCACTTTGGCGAGGAATCGCGGCTATTTGCACTCCATGATCATTAATAACTTGTACCTCAAAATAATGGCTGGGTAGGGCAATTAATCCCGATAGTTTTTCAAGGAATTTTCCCTTGTCTAAATAGTATTCGTTCTGCACATTGACCAAAACAAATAATGCTTTAATTACCTCTAAATTGCTGGGGCGAATAATCGGTTGAGTTGGTGAGGTGGGTGGTTCAATCTTTGATGATTGTTGGGTGGTTTTGAACCCATAAAACAGGGCGATCAAGGCAGCAATTGCACTGCCAAACCACAAATAATTACCATAGGCATTTTTCGCTTTCCGAGGCTGATTGAGGTCTTTTAATGCCGCTGAAGCTGATGTATAACGGTTACTTAGACCTGGCGAAATTAGACCATCTAAAACTTCCGCTAATTGAGAACTAACCCTATTTTCCCCAAGCCAGTCTCGCCAGACCCAATTATTATCACCATCCACTAAATTAAACGGTGATGTATTAGTTAATAAATAAATACAGGTGACACCTAAACTATAGAGGTCACTAGCAAAAACCGCTTTTCCTCGTAATTGTTCTGGGGCAACAAATTCCGCAGTTCCGATGCTAGTTCCAGTTTTAGCCAAGTTAGTTCCCGTGTGGAGTTTAGTCGCGCCAAAATCTACTAAAAAGAGACGTTTATCGCTGGTTCTACGGATAATATTAGCGGGTTTAACATCCCGATGAATTAGGTTTTTGTCCTGTAGATATTGTAAAATCGGTAAAATTTGATTGAGTATATCTCGGATTTGGTTTTCTCTAAATACCCCCCTTGCTGCTAATTCTTGTTCTAAGGTATCTCCCGGAATGAACTCTTGGATAAGATACTGTTGTTCATCTATATAAAAATATGCCAAAAATTTGGGAATTTGAGGATAGTTAAGCACCTGTAAACTTTGGGCTTCTCGACGGAAGAGGTCAGAGGAAACCTGAGCATCATTAGTCCTATGGGGGGAAAATTGTTTAATCGCACAGGGAAGGTGATTAGTTTCGCTTTCATCTATACCTAAATAGGTGATGCCAAACCCCCCAGAGCCAATTTCTCTCAATCCTCGATAGCGATCGCCTAACTTTAATGACTGACCGCAGCGTTCACAGAATACAATATCTTTGGGATTTGCGTGGCGACAGGCGGGATTAAAACAAAGACTCATAGTTTTTCCCCAGTACATAGTTATCGCTTAACTCTAACACAGATTCTGAGACGATGAGATCATCAACTGTTGATGATTATTACTGAACTTCCCCGTTGACAAAAGGCCATAACATCTGCTGTAGGAGGGATTAAGAGTATTCAAGCCAATCGTCCCCAAGTCCTCCCATAAAGTCCGAAAACTAGGCCCGGGAAAGTTCTCTTAATTCCTTTTTTTTCTTTCTTTATAGGGGTATTTCTACTTAAATCTAAATTGTCCCCCGGATCGCTGCGGGTGATAGCTAGGGCAGCATCGGGGTTAAGTCGGGCCACTTGTTCGATGGCAATTGTAACGGTTTCTGGCGGTTCTAAAAGATTAAAAGTAAGGGAATTTAGCTCATTTTTGCCTTGGAGATGCTGCAGAGATGCGATCGCACTGGCACAGGCAAAAACTGGTAAAGTGTAACCCGAACGGGGTGGGGAGATAGACATGAATAGGGTCGATAGCCAATCAAATTAGCCGTGATCTGATTATAGACCTAGGGTAAACCGCTTATTCTTAAGATTAGCCGAATCTCCCCCAATTAAATGCGCGGGAGGTTTACCTGATGAGTCTTTCTCTGTCAAATCTTAAGGAGTCGTGTGTTTCATTTTTGCATTGGCGGTTTGTGATCAACTAATTGGCTGAGAGTCACCACCTGATAACCTCGATCGTGTAATTTAGCTAATAAATTCTTCAGCACGATCGCCGTATTCTCATCTCTTTCGGGGGAACCACCGTGAAGCACTAAAATCGCCCCGGGGAAAATAAATTGCGAGATATACCAAGTGGTAAATTGAGGATGATTCGTTCCTTTTCTGGTATCTAAAGGGATCATGGAAGCGAGAGCAAATCGGGACTCATAGCCAGGGAATTTCCCCAAAAACGAGCGCATAGATTGATTATAGAAGGCTTGACCGGGACGATACCAGCGCGGTGCTTGACCGGCAAGACGACTTAAAATATCGTTAGCTTCCCGAAACTGACTAGCAAAAGCGCCGGCAGCCAGTTGACTGGTGCGGAGATCTTGGGTGCCGTGATTAGCGATTTCGTGACCTTGGGCGATTAGGCGCTCAATCAAGGTGGAATTGGGTTGCAGGTGTCCTGTGATCAGAAAAAAAGTCGCCTTGACGGGGGTTGCCCGGCTGGCTTTTTCTCGATTATGATCTGCAATCGCTGCTAAAATGCGATCGGTGGATTTTCCTTCGGGATCGTTGGGGGTGGGTGCATCATCGATGGTAAGGGCGATAATTTTCTCTCCTGTCGGTTGATAGAAAATTGCCCCCGGAAAAAGTCGAGCGACGATCGAGATAATTAATTTGGCAATGCTCATTCGCGGGATTAAGGGATGAGAGGAGAAGCAAAGATTAGCAATTACAAGCCAGTGACTGAAAGATTATTTCTGTAGGAGATATTTCTGCATTTTGTTGAGTTTCTGCCAATAGATAATCATTAAAACCACATAGGCCACAAAACTGAGGATATCAACTACGGGTAAAAATAGGGTAGTGGCCACGATCGCCCAAGCTAATCCCAGACGCTGATTACAACTACCAAACCGGTGGGCATTTTCTCCTAGAGCCGAGCGATAGGATGCTGGTAGCTTGAAAGCTGAGATAATCCAGATAAAAACCGTGTGAACAATCGGGATGATCATCAACCACATCCATACTGGTGGAAACCGGCGATGTTCGGGGGGGAGAACTACCAGAGCGTTATAATGAAACCAAGCCACCAAGACATTCAGCAACACAATGATCGCGATGACGCTGATAACGGCGATCGTGGGTAAAGTTCCTAGTCTTCCTATCATATTTAGTTCCTAATGTCAAGGGTTTGTCATCGATTCTAAAGATTTTTTTAAGGTGCTAGTTAATTCTCGCACCGCTTGTTTTTTGGCTGCCCCGTCCCGTTGATAGGTGCTGTGCCAGCGTGCCGTCACATCGAGGGGTTCTGCTACGGTAATTATCGCCTTTTGTGGTGCAATTGCCGGCCGAGCTTGGCCTTTGCCCGTAATTTCGTGAATCAGGGCATTGATCATCAATAAAGTCTCTGCAAACCTTCTAGCGGTGGGTTTATTTTGTAAATAATGGCCGGTGACGACGACAAAATTCTCCACCCATCTCATGTGCCAGAGATGTTGATGCGCTTCCGACGCGACTAGATCCGCCAAACCCCTTTCCACGTCCGAGAGGGTTTGGATGTCCACGTCCCGACGATAGATCCAATCCCAGACCGTATCCTCGATATCGTGGGCGCGTTCGATCAAATTGTGATCCCTATGGGGCTGCATTTGCAGATATCCCTCCAACATTTTTAATACTGCATCCATCAATCCCTGTAAACGCAGGGTTAATCCCTCGATCGGACTCAAATTGGCTAACTTTGCCGCTTGTTCCTCTAACTGAATGGCGGTATGGAAACGCCGATAAAAACTTTCCATTTGTTCCAATAAATATTCAGCAATACGCAATAGTTTCGGGTAGAGTAGGGCCTCTTCCTCTGGGGTCAATTGCTGCGCTGGATTCCATTCCCTCGATGAGAGAGAGTTTTCTAATTGCCGATTGGCCCCATCTCCCGGAGGAAAACCGCATTCGCGCTCGATCGCCCGACAGAGTTGCCAAATCTTCGGCCAGGGATTTTCTAAATACTGATACCTCACACCGATGGGGACAATAGACACCTGCTGATTCTCCCCCGCTGCCACCAGATCCTCGACACACCAAAAACTGGTTTGAGCGCAGCCCAATTCTAAACGACTGACCAGTTCGCCGTGACCGTTGGTATAGCCTTCCGGCGCAATGGCCAGGGGAAATTGCCCGCGAGCGTAGAGATGGCGCAGGGTACGCAAACAGCCGAAATCGGGACGACCGCGGATCACGGCAACGCCACCGATCGCCGGTAAGAGCCAATTAGCCACTGGACCTGCCCAGAGGGGAATCCCTCGATCGTAGAGAAAATAGCCAAAAACTGGCTTATTTAAACTTATTCCCTCATTGTCCGCCATTTTAGGCAGGTTGGTATGAAGATAATGGATCAAGGAGGGGGGATCGTTAGTGCTGGAATGACGATAGGCAAGCAGAAACCGCAACTGTCCAGCCTGGAAACGGCGGTAACAATCGACGAGAATTTCGCTATTTTCCCCTTCCACCCGCTCAATCTGACATTGCGATCGCAAATAGAAAGGCAACAGCCGATAAATTGCCGCCAAGACCAAGGGGTTAAAATGGGGGGCGAGAAATTTTAGCGGTGATTGGGCGCGGATAGGTTTTGTCATCGGAGAATGAGTTTATTATGGATAGGACAGAATCAAGGATTTTCAGCGGAGCCGGAGAAAATTATCAGTTTAATTAAGTATCATATTTGATTTTTTTCCATCTTCAATGATTCTAAGTATCGGCGGACAAACTAGCCGCCGGTAAACCTCGATCGCCCGCTCTGACCTTCTCATAATTAACCGATCTAACTTTAACAACGCCCGTGAAACAACTGATTCAAGCCTTGGCTCTTTTGGGATTACTAGGAATCGCTGGATTGCTGCTTTTATTTCTTGCCCCTTCCTGGCCGACCCTTTTCGGTGTACTGGTTCTCGATCCCCGGGCCTTCATCACCATTAAATCCCTGCGCTTTGGTTTGGAAGAAGCGATTATCGTTGTCTTTATCGCTAGTGTTTCCGAGGCGATCGGACAAAGTTTTGTCTTATTTGTTAACCGGATTCCCCCCAGCCGCTTTATTTTTAGTTTATTAATTACTTCTATTCTCTACGCTTTTAATTTTGGCATTTGGGCCGCTGGACTTTGGCTAGTCACTATCCTCTTATTTCGGGGTGATACCCGCCTATTTGAGGTGGCCAGTACCCTAGGATTTAGTTACGCACCCTTTATCTTCGGATTAGCGATCGCTCTTCCCTACGCTGGTCGGGCGATTTATATTTTATTAATCCTCTGGAGTGTGGCAGCCCTGGCCGTGGGTTTAACCGTTCTCCTCAATATTGCTTTACTTCATGCTTTCATCGCCTCTTTATTAGGTTTTCTTGTCCTTTTAGTTTTCCAGAGAACCATCGGTTATCCCTTTATTTTTGCTGTCCATTGGCTGACAGAAAAATTATTGGGGGTCGAATTAGTGATCGATAAAAAACACTTGCAAAAAATTGTCGATTCGGGAATCAACCCAGAGGAGCTAGAAAAAGATACCGGCGATGAAACCGAGGAAGAAAAGACGAAAAAAGAGGCTCTTTGGCACAATTATCTCACGGAAATGTCTCTTTTTATCTCACCAATTAGTAAAAATTTTCTCAGAATCGGTCATCATTTAGAAGTAGTAAAAATTCAAAATCTCAAAACAGTTCTAGAATATGTTGGACTAGGTTTTTTAGGTTTATGTTTAATTCTCCTATTTTCCCCCGCCAAAACTTGGCTACAGGAAGGATTTTTTGCCCTGGATGATGCCGTGCGACTGACCTTCGATCTGATCGGATTTAGTCTATTATTACTGTTCCTGGGTTTATTTCTAGAAGCACTGACCTCGCCTCTAGAGGCCTTGGGTTGGTGGGCCGGTTGGTACAGTCCCAGTCGCGTCTATGCCGAGGAACCTTGGCAGCAACTAGCACCACCCCAAAACCAAGTGCAGCGTTATATCGTCTATCTCGACGGGATATGTCAGGAGTCCACTCGCTTGAAACCCTACGCTCAAAATTTTCTGGCCGAATTATACGGGGTTTTACCGGCGCAAGTGCGGATCGTCGGCAATATTATGCCCTATTCCACCACTAATCGCGCCTTAACCGATTCCGAGCGCCCTCTAGCCGGTTTCTGGCAATGGGTGGAAACAAACGGTCAGAAAGGGCATAACGGTGTAATGGCTTTAATCAATCTGCGGAATTTATTTAAGATCGTGGTTTCGGCCGATGATCGCTACGGACCAATTTTTAATCAGGGTTCGGCGGGAGTGATTCTCGAGGCATTACTACACAATGATTATCCCTTGGCCAGTAAGATACCAATTACTTTTATCGGTTATAGTGGCGGCGCTCAGGTTTCCTTGGGTGCAATTATCTATCTCAAAAAATTCCTGAAAGTACCCATCGAAATGATTTCTCTGGGGGGGGTTTTTAGCGGCAATGTCGGTTTTTTGCAGTTGGATCGGTTCGATCATTTAGTCGGTGAACGGGATACAGTAGAACCGATCGGTCGGACGATTTTTCCCGAACGCTGGCCGATCGCTTGGTTGTCCTACTGGAATCAAGCTCGTCGTCTGGGCATTATCAAGATTATCTCCCTGGGGCCTACCCATCATAACGGGGTTATGGGTTATATGGACGGTGAAAGAACCTTGGCCGATGGTCGCACCTGTCGCCAGCAAACCGTGGACACTGTGGCTACATTAATCTCTTTTCCTTAGCTGCTCTCAAAGTTCCCCGGAAAGATTTAGACTGACTGATCATGGCTATTGGCCACTGGTTCAGAGCTATCCTCGCCAATCCAAGCCCTGACTAACTCGTAGCAGAGACCGAGCAGAACTGGCCCGACGAACAAACCAATAATCCCATAGGCGATCACTCCCCCGAACACCCCCAGCAGAATCACCACCATGGGAATGGGCAGGCCGCGCCCCATTAAGATCGGTTTGAGGAAATTATCCACCAAGGTGGCGGGAATCATCCAGATTGTAAACAAGAGGGCGATGGAATTAGGTAGTGTTACCCAAGCGTGAATGAGCGCCCCCAAGACAATCAAACCGGGGCCAATTTGGAGAATGCCCAAAATTAGGGTGAGGAAAGTTAATAAACCGGCCGCCGGCGTTCCCACGGTCACTAAACCGATGCCGATCAAAAGACTCTGGATAATGGCAACGCCAATAATACCGCGGCTAACATTACGCACGGTGGAGGCGGTCAGACTGGCCAGCGCGATGCCTCGACCCGGGGCGATTTTTTCCGCTAACCGGTTCATCAGGTGAGTCAGATTTTTAGCCGAGAGGGTGAGGGCTGCCGCAATCACAATCGAGACGATAAATTTCAGCACCGTCAGACCGGTACTGGTGGCTAGGGAAAGGGAGATTTTCCCCAGTTCTTTTAATTGTGGCTCGAAGCGTTGAAGAAATTGACCCGTGTTATCGGATGCCTGCTGCCAGAGACTGGCAATCCTTTCGCCGATTAGCGGCCAGGTGGCCACATCGGCGGGGGGAGAGGGAATCACCGCCGCACCAGTATCGATATATTCGGCCAGCGTTCGCAGATTACCGGCCAGAACTGCTGCGATGGCACTCACCGGACCGATAATAATCCCTAGACAAAGTAGGGTGAGGAGAACTGCGGCCAGTTTCGCCCGGCCAGCGAGTAACTTTTTTAACCAGAGAAAGAGCGGATACCAAGCGATCGCTAGAATTGCTCCCCAGAGGATCATGGTTAGGAAGGGACGCAGCAGGGTAAAACCAGCAAATAACAACAGGCCGAGAAAGAACAGCCGGATGACGAGATCGATAATTTTAGCGTCATTTTTCATCAATAGCGATCGCCTTTTGGCTAGATGAGGACATTGCTGCAATTATGGCAGTTTTTCGTTATATATTTGGCTACAGTGGATCAGTCTTGATCCGATGAACTATCTTTTCATTCCGAGACTAAATCTAGTCAGTTTTCCTAATTTCCCTGATTTTTCATGAAACTCCGGCGAATTATCTTAATCTTTTTTTTTAGTGCCTGTGTACTGGCAAGTGGCTGGCATCTATCCCTCAAGGCGATCGCAGAGGAAAGAACCACGGCAGCGACTAAGATAACTTGGACGGCAGCCAACTCCGATCCAAGGGTTTTAGGCTGAATGCAGGGTTCGCCGCCCCCCCCGATAAAATTATCCGTTTTGCTAACGGTAGTTATTTTCAATTTCCCCAAATGCGCTGGAGTGTTTGCCATTTTCAACAGCTTATGCCCACTAAAGCCGTTAGTCGGGGATTATCTCTGGCTGTTCCTTTGGTGAAAAAAGAATTATCAGATATTGACAAAGTGACTTTTCTGCCCTGGGGGGCCAAAGACACGATGACTTGGCAACAATCCCTAGAAGCTAACTTTACCGATGGGATCCTGGTGATGCACCATGGTCAAATGGTTTATGAAAAGTTTTTCGGCTGTTTGAACCAGGTGGAACGTCATGGGGCCATGTCCCTAACTAAATCCTTTGTGGGATTATTGGGAGAAATGTTAGTGGCCGAAAATAAATTAGAGGAAAATAAACTGGTTAGGGATTATATTCCGGAATTGACGAAAAGCGCCTTTGGCGATGCCACGGTGCGTCAAGTTCTCGATATGACCACGGCCCTAGATTATAGTGAAGATTATGCCGATCCCCGTGGGGTCTGGCAACACGCGGCCGCCTGGAATCCTTTACCGAAACCAGAAGGTTATAGTTAGTAAAAGTATAGTCAAATATAGACAGACTGAATTCCATTTCAGAAATTCCCTTCACTTTTACTTCGAGAGATTGATTCTCCTTGGGTGAACTACGCACCTCTCTATCCCGGTAGGGTATCTAAATTCAAAAAGTTAGCAACGGAGGTATAGGATTCCAGAAACGTTGAATCTCGTAACAAAACTTTACATTTAAGAACATAACAACCCCAAAACGCCATTTTTCAAATTGAATAGACAATTTTCCTAAACCAGTGTACATAGCTGATATGTTGACACATAAAACTCTGTAAATAGCGTAGTTTATCTAATAAGCTTTTTCCAAAATCTTCCGCAATATCAATTAATTGCAAAATTAGGTAGGCGATAATACAGCTATAGATTTGTATCCGAATTCCATTTTCATTTTTGGTGATGAGATTGTCGAGTTTAAGGTGCATTTTCAAGAACTTCCATAGGAGTTCTATCTGCCATCTTTGTCGATACATTTCCCCGATTTCGTCATTACTTACCGCTCCTTTCCCTTCTAAAGGTAAATCCGTTGCTATCCGAAATTCAGTCCGACTTTCTAGGTCACAGAAAGCTACTACTCTTACCTCTACTTGCCTTTTTCCTTTTCCCAGTTTACACCGTCCATTTTCCAGCATTTCTAGAGTCATATTATTTTTAACTCTTAGAATAAAGTGTTTGTCTTTTTCTTCTAATAATTTTAGAATTCTCAGACGAGAAGCAAACCCTCGATCCATCGCCCCCACTCCATTTACGGGGATCGCTGCTACCGTTTTCTCTCCTTATGCGCGAGTCATGACCTTGCCCGAAATGGATCACGATTCCCTCTACGGTTGTCGTGATACTATTAAGACCCGAAAACAGCTTGACTTGATGCCATCCTTCCTCCCACAATAATTTACTCGTTAAGGTGATTATTGTTGAGTCAATGGGAAACATCGCCCGTGCGTCCGCCTTTCCTTTTTTGGCGATTAATCGTTTCGTTAACTCTTCGATTATTTTCTCGAATGGTTCACTTTCTCGGATTTTACTGGCTTGAGAAAATGTGGAGAGATTAAGGTTGATTCCTTGAAGAGTCATCCGCGTACATAAATCTCTCATACTGACGAGGCTTTTATCTAGAGCGAAACCTATCCAACTGGACACGAAGGTAAATGTACTAATCGCTGGATAGTCATTTTTGGGCAGTGGATTGAGAAGATCTTTTATGAGTTTTGAAAAATTTGTCATCAGGGCAAACTCACTATTGTGAGGGTAATAAGTTGTCTAGATTCTATCTATAATAGCATTTTTTGTCTCGCTTTTCTCAACGTTCAACACTTCTGATAGGATTCCTCTTGAATAATCACTTTGATTCCTACTAATTGACATTGATAACTAATCATCTCAATTAATCGAGCATGAGGGATGGTCACAAACTTTTGATTATTGACTTTCCCTAAGT
>SFAU01000121.1 GCA_007096045.1 Microcystis novacekii Mn_MB_F_20050700_S1
AAAAATACATCTATCTGTCGGGTTTCGTCGTTGACTTCTTTGCTGATTTCGACGGTTCCCAGGGGAGAAAGTAATTGTTCAAGGTAATTTTTGGCAAATTGGTCATGGGGTTTCATGGACTGAGCAGTTAATCGATAATTCTCAATTTATAGTTATTAAAAAAGTGGGTTATTTAAACCCACTTCTCAAATGATGATTAGTAGTTTGGCTCTTCTCGACTTTGTGTGATAATCAGTGCTTATCATTCTTAGGAGTCTTGCTAGGCAAAGCTTTGAAGACTATGTTTCTGGAAAATTATCCCTATCCTTCTTCCTTCCACACAGACTGAATTTTCAAATTGTGCCAGAAACTATGAGCAGCCATGGCAATTATTCTCCTTGTCAATAGTGAACAATTGTAAGATTAGACTACCTCTTCGAGAAAATCATAAATTTTGTCTAATTGTTCTAAGGTCACTAAACCGTACTGCCAGAGAATCATCGGTAAATGAATTTTATCAGATTGGATCGATCGCTCGGCCATAGCGATCGATTCTTGGGGAAGGGACAATTCCTCTTGTAGAAATTGTCGGAATTGGGAATAGGCAATCGTGGACATAGGGGGATTTTTTTCCTCAATAGTATATCTCGTAATTTCAATAAAACACCACCTGATCGGTTTCAAGGACAGTTAGTCCTGCGACCGTTTTTCTGTATCTAAGCTATCTCGATGATAGAGAGTGCTTTTCTAAAAATCGCTGGCTCTCTTACAAATAGTCCCGTTAGATCCAGTAGAATTTTGTCTCTGTTTAATCTATAGCAAGGGTAAAGATTATTCAATCTATAACTTGATAGACTATAAAAATCTTGATCTATATGGTTATATCTTAAACAGCATAAATGCGTAATAGCTTCTAAAAGCCATACTTAATATTTCCAGACAAGGGACACCTTCTATAAGAAAGTTAACCCCATTTTCAAAAATCAAGGTCTTGAGATAAACTCAATCTTAATTTTATCTCCTTCTTTCACTCCTAATTCTTTCGCTCGACCCCCAGCTAGTTCGATCACTTGATTAACCATGGTGTTTGGCCCATAGACAGGACAAGGATCCACAGCACAAGGGGGAACATTGAGCAAAACTGCTTTTACTATACCATCTTTTAGAAAAATCATGTCTAGAGGAATCGAGACATTTTTCATCCAAAACCGGGCTATCAGAGGTTGTGCAAAGGGAAATAGCATACCGCGATTTTTCTGCAAAGACGAGCGATACATTAAACCCTTGGCCTGTTGTTCGCTGGTTTGAGCAACTTCTAACTCAATCATCTCACCATTAATATCTGCTTTGGCCGTGATCGGTAATATTTGCCCTTGATTCTCAGTCGTAATCTGAGCCATCGAACTATTATTACCATTGAGATTAGTCGATTGACAACTCAGCAGCAACAAACCTAAAAATAATGTTAACTTGATCTTGAGCATAAATGATTTTTTACCAGTCATCACCAATAGTTATCAATACTTAATTTTCCTAGGATAAGTGGAGAATTAAGCAGATAAGAGATTAACACAAAGTGGCGACAAAAAATATAAAGATAGTATTAAAAATATCTAGCATGGGGGTGAGCATCCTTCCTTGAGGATTGTTAGAACGTATATACTAGGAAAGTTCTCAAATTTATTTGCCGATTTTCCCCCTCAATTTTGCCCTAGTCCGGCAGCAGTCGATCGCCTTCGTAGGTTAAAATACCATTGATCTGTTGATCGATTATTGTAGGCTCAGGAGCAATCACCATGACCGCAGAAAGTATGTTATTTAATGGGCCGATCGTGGCGATCGTTCTCGTCCTCGTCGGATTAGCTTGGGGTTTTCTCCTCCTCAAAATCCAAGGTGGAGAAGCGGAATAGCCTGTTTTTCGGTTCATGGTTACTTTATTAGTAATCATGAACTATTTTTTCTGATCAAAAGTAATTAAGAGAAAATCAATAACTCAAATCTTATACCCACACCTATGACCACTCCCACGATCGAGTTTTTTGTCGGTTTATCAGAAGAATTAAGCGGTGTTAGTCTCCGCAAAAATAAAAGTACCGGGATTCGCAATGTCCTGATGACTTTTAAAACCCTGAAAGCGATCGAACGTTTCCAAAGTTTCACCACCCGCACCTACGGCGATCTCCGTCTCACCGATGAGGAAGGAGTGATTACAGTTATTCCCAACTCGACTAAGTTTATTTTTGGAGGGGATGAAGGAGATGAAATTCAACGGGTAGAATGTGGTTTTGAAATCACCGATGAACACTGGGAGCGTTTTATGCGCTTTATGAATCGTTATGCAGCCGCTAACGGGATGGGGTATCAGGATAAGTGAGAAGACAGGACTGGGGTGATGGGGTGTGGGGTAATGGGGGAATGGGGAGATAGGGTGATGGGGAGATAGGGGAATGGGGAAATTTCAACTAAAACCCTAAAACCCCAACTCTCAACTCCTGAATTCTGATAGCTAAAAACCAGCTAAAATAAGGATAAATTTAGTCAAGAAACCATGAAAATAGCGATTACTGGGGCGACGGGATTTGTGGGTAGTCGATTGGTGGTCAAACTCCATGATCGCGGCGATGACATCCTAATTTTGACGCGCAATCCCGATAAAGCCCGAAGAATTTACCCAAAGTCAATCTATCCTAAGATAGAGATTATTCCCTATATCGCCACAGAATCGGGGGATTGGCAAAAAGAGATTTCCGGATGTGATGCGGTGGTTAATCTAGCGGGAGAACCGATTTCGGAACGCTGGACCGGTGAAGTAAAACAGGCAATCGTCGCTAGTCGGGAAATCGGCACCGAGAAAATTGTCGAGGCGATCTCGCGTAGCGAGCGCGTTGCGACCGCAGTTGCTGCCCAGAAACCGAAAGTTTTAATTAACTCCTCGGCGATCGGTTACTATGGAACCAGTGAAACCGCTAGTTTTGACGAAAATAGTCCTCCCGGTGGCGATTTTCTGGCAGATGTCTGTAAAAAGTGGGAAAAAGCCGCCCAAAAAGTTCAAGATTACGGCACTCGTTTAGTCATTCTTCGCACGGGTATTGTTTTAGGCAATGGGGGTGCTTTAGGGAAAATGATCCCACCCTTCAAACTTTTTGCCGGCGGACCGATTGGCAGCGGTCGTCAGTGGTTTTCTTGGATTCATCGGGATGATTTAATTAATTTAATTATCTATTGTCTCGATCGCCCAGAAATTAGCGGCACGTTCAATGCTACTGCACCCAATCCCGTCCGGATGAAAGAATTCTGTCAGATATTAGGGGAAGTAATGAAGCGTCCTTCTTGGTTGCCAGTGCCGGATTTTGCCCTCGAAATTCTCTTGGGAGAAGGGGCAAAAATCGTCTTAGAAGGTCAAGAAGTGCTGCCAAAAGCCACACAAGCGATCGGTTTTGACTATCGTTATCCTAATCTAGAAGCGGCCTTAGAGGAAATTGTCCCGAAAATGTAGAAGTCTGATACAATAGCGGGCTGAATGCTCTCAATCTATTTTTCACTCCAGACGGGATGGGAGAATAAAGAGGCAGCCACTCTCACCCCGCGCAGTTGATTTAACAGGGGTAAATGACCCACGGGAGCGCTTAAATCCCAGATAAATTCTTGCGGGTATTTTGTCCAATTATTGCCATTTTTCCAACCAATTTTCGGCCAGAGTTTCGGGAAATCTTGACCGACACCGAGCCATAATTTGCGCTGCACCGACCAACCGAATTTCCCTTCCGAATGAACTAACCAAAGATGATCAATAGTCTGAATATCCACACCTGGGAAAGCTTCTACTTCCGTAAAATAGACCCATTTCCTCTGTATTGCTCCTTCTCCTGCTAATTCACAGAGTTTTTGACGGGTGAGACTATCGGCAGTTTGAAAATCCTGTTTAGCCAATAATTCCTGTAAAAGTCGATAATCGATACCCTTAGCACTATTGAGGGGAACAATACCCGTGGGGAAATAATTAGCTAAAAATTCCTGGCTCTGAGCGCTATTATCTTGGTATAGCAATTGATAAGCCTTACCTGTCACCAGATTAACAGGAGTGGGGCGCAGGGCTAATAAAAAATCTCTCAATACGGTTAAGCCCGCTTCGCCTACTCCCGCTAGTTGCGTCAGTATCTGTAATTGATTTTTTGGCGATTCGATGGCTAATTGACTCGCTAGACGGACAATATCCTCGCTTTGTTCTTCTACTAACACGCCATTCTGGTCAGTCATATCATCACTTTTAAGACCACTCCTTCAATACTATTACCACTTTTTCGGGGTCGCTGCTCGATTTTTTCCTGAAAAAAAAGGGATTTTTAGCGCCGACATTCCGCACCCCTTCATATACTTTTATATATTTTTACATTCCCCAAGATGTTTTGACGAAAAACCTTCATTGTAGAAACTACTATTGAGAACATTTTCAATAATTGATTTTTTCTGAGAAAAAAATTTACAATTCTTCACCTGGATAAAAATCCATCATTGTGGCTATAATCCTTACCTGCAAAGGGTTGCCAGCAATTTATTAGTAAAACTTATCAATTGAATGTTAAGAAGTGCCGAAAGTGGGTACGAATTAATTACACTGATCGAGCCGACAGCAATCTTGCTCGCTGTCGGCTCGACGGCCAGCACTATCGAGGGTAATGGCGAGAGACGGCGCTGACAGTGACAAATCCCAAAGATAGCAATCCCAAAGCGAGCGGACTGCTGCTTTCTGGTACGGCTGTCACCTCAGCAAAGGGAACGATAGTTTCAAACAGATACACGAGAGACGATCCCGATCCTTGGAAAGGAGAAAGATCAAGTCCTGGTAGTAATCTCAGTTGATCAAGGCTCAATATCTGACGATTCGTTGCCGAATAGACAGTTCCTGATTTGCCAATGACTTTCTCGGAGACAAAATCAATCAGTACGTTTCCGACCTCGAAACCAGCGATCACCAAACTGGGATCGGCAGCGGTGCTGGCATCTCTGCCGTAGATCGTGGTAAAGGTAAATTCCAGATCTCCCGTCTCATAGGTCAGATAGGACGCGCCGGCCACTCGCAAATCCAGATTGGGTGGCCAAAGGTCGGGGCCCGGACCAATTTCAACTAAGTCAGGAACATAGAGCCGACCACAGAAGAGGTCCGGCGGTGAGGGATTGTAGGGATTACATGGCAGATTAGTAGCAGCATAGGGATGAATCGTTGAAAAATAAACAAAGGTATTGGTTTGTGTTGATCCAAACCCGCCATTAATCACTTCAGTCGGGGAGAAAGTTTGTTGGAAATCTCGAAATGGGCCGATGGTGGTTTTGGCCGCGTAAGCAGGCTCCAGGAGAGCAATCATAAGCGAGCCAGCGCTCAAGACGATGTTAAGAAAGAGGGAACGCATCATGATAATTTTTTTGACTTGACAAAATTACAGTTATTTGATATGCCATACTATCGCGGCGCATTGACAGGGTAAGCGCATCTTAACAATCCTTGACAAAATGAACTTTATCTGGGTTGCTTACCCACGATTCAGGCATATTCGAGTAGAATTTGCCATCTCAATTGTTAAGCCAAAATCGACCAAAAGGGTCGAGTTCGTAACTATTCTGATTGACTGGTATCACTTGAAATGACCACACAGCAAGCGGATCGCAAAAATGTCCAATTGTCAATAGCGTTCGAGATGCTCTCACCCTGAGCGCATTGAGAACTCAAGTCAAAGTTGTTCCATGACAAAAAAGGGATTTTTAGCAGGTGGTTGATCGTACACTGAAAGAGAGAACTATTTTGGCTATCTAGATCACCGACGGTCAAAATTCCCTTGACTGAATCGGTGATGGGCAGAGATTGTAACAAAAATTATCGATTTCTTGACAAAAAACACCGATCATGCTATCAACCGAACCTAAAATCAGCAATTCTGGACAAAAATATTTAGCCTATCAAGATTGTCTATCCCCGAATCAAACCCTGTTACCCCTGACAGCCAAGGTTAATAACCGTGATTGCCTAGAAATCGGTGGTTGCGATGTGACCACCCTAGTGGAACGTTTCGGTTCACCCTTGTATATTGTCGATGAAGTCACTCTCCGCACTGCCTGTCGTCAATACCTGCAAGGTTTCCAGACTCATTATCCCGGAGAATCTAGGGTAATTTATGCCTCGAAAGCGTGGAATTGCCTGGCCGTATCGGCCGTGGTCGCTAGGGAGGGATTAGGTTTTGATGTGGTGTCGGCCGGAGAAATTCACACGGTGTTAACCGCTTTAGACCAGATCAAGAAAACCGATGTGCCGATCTACTTTCATGGTAATAACAAATCGATCGCCGAGTTAGAATATGCGATCGAGCATAACTGCATTATTATCGTTGATAACTGGCTAGAGTTAGAAAATCTGGTTAAATTAGGCGAAAATCGTCCTGATACCCCTATTGCGATCCTATTGCGCTTAACCCCCGGTATCGAGTGCCACACCCACGAATATATTCGCACGGGTCACTTAGACAGTAAATTTGGTTTTGACCCCCATCAAATCGAAGCGGTATTTGACTATGTTTTAGCTCATCCGATGCTAAATTGTCTGGGTTTACACGCTCACATCGGTTCCCAGATTTTTGAACGTCAACCCCACCAAGACTTAGCCGCTGTCTTGGCAGATTGGTTTAAATTAGGATTAGAACGGGGTTTACCCCTAGAGCAATTAAACGTCGGGGGTGGTTTAGGGATTCGCTACGTCGAAAGTGATGACCCCCCAAGTATCGAGGAATGGGTGCAAGCAGTGTCCTTAGCAGTGGCCAAAGCTTGTCAGGAAAGAGGTATCGCTTATCCGCTGCTCATTGCCGAACCGGGACGCTCTCTGATTGCCACCGCTTGCGTAACGGCCTATACAGTGGGTAATCGCAAAGAAATCCCCGCAATCCGCACCTATATCGCCGTCGATGGCGGAATGTCCGACAATCCCCGACCGATTACCTATCAATCGGTTTATCGGGCCGTGGTCGCCAATAAAATGAGTCAAGAATGTCAGGAAGTGGTGACAATAGCTGGAAAACATTGTGAATCTGGCGATATTCTAATTAAGGATATTACGCTACCGAAAACCAACCCGGGAGATATTTTAGTGGTTTTAGCCACGGGAGCCTATAACTACAGTATGGCTTCTAATTACAACCGCTTACCCCGTCCGGCGGCGGTAATTGTCCAAAACGGAGAAGCTAATCTGATCCTTGAACGGGAAAATCTGGCGGCTCTCCTGCGTCAAGACCGCTTACCTACTCGACTCTCCTTGATGTAAACCTCATCGCTATTGTCCCCCCATGTCGGGTTTTTTTCTGGACCCTCGCCGGTTATTGTCCTGGATTCTCAGCCATGGTCTGTCAGTCCTAGACTTTGGGTTAGTTCTCCTGCTTACCTATCTGCCGCTAATTATCGGCGAGCGGCGTACCTTTTGGATGGTGCGAGGACTAATCTATTTAATGCTGGCCTCGGTGATTAGCGATGCTCTAGGATTACGCTTGCTGGGGTTAGTCCTAGAAAAATTGATTTTGGGGGCAGCAGTGGCGATCGCTGTGATTTTTCAGTCGGAATTTCGCCGTTTTTTAGAATTATTGGGCAAAGGTCAAGTGTGGGAATTATTTCAAAAAAGTTCCCCCACTCCCAAGACCGATAATGTCATTGATGAGTTAGTGGACGCGGTGAAGGATCTATCTCAAAATCGCACCGGCGCGCTGATGGTATTAGAAACCAGTGGCAATCTCGACACCAAGGTGTTTGTCAATCCGGGAGTGACGCTAAATGGCCAAGTATCTAAGGAATTAATTCAAACTATTTTTCAAACTAAAACTTTACTGCACGATGGGGCCGTATTTATTCGGGGCGATCGAGTGGTGGCCGCTGGTGTTATTCTACCCCTATCGGAGCGCAGTACCTCTAGGCAATTAGGCACCCGTCATCGGGCAGCCATGGGCATTACCGAAAGGCTAGATAATTGTATCTGTATTGTGGTTTCTGAGGAAACTGGCTCGATTTCCCTCGCGTCGGGGGGTAATTTGGATCGGCCTTTAACCAGTAGTAAACTAAAAGAGCTGCTCGAAGCGAAGTTTTCTCCGTCGGGAGAGGGGGAAGTGGTCGCACCGAGTTGGGGACGTTTAGGGCGTACAATTGGCTTAAAAGGTCGTCTAATCTTAGAAAAATTCTCCCGTTCGCCCAGAGCAACCCCGAAAGATAGAAAATGACTGTTAAACCGAGCTTATCACCAGAATTACCTACGGATTTAGATAAAAACCGTTTGCCTCAGCACGTCGCAGTGATTATGGATGGGAACGGTCGTTGGGCGAAAAATCGTGGTTTACCCCGGATTATGGGCCATCAACGGGGAGTAGATGCACTCAAAGACTTGCTGCGCTGTTGTCGTGACTGGGGGATTCCCGCTTTAACCGCTTATGCTTTTTCGACGGAAAATTGGGGTCGTCCCCTGGAGGAAGTAGAGTTTTTAATGACTCTATTCGAGCGGGTTTTGCGGCGGGAATTAGAAGAAATGATGCAGGAAAATGTCAAAATTCGCTTTATTGGTAATTTATCAGTCTTGCCAGAGTCTTTAAGACGGGAAATTGCTAAATCTCACGCAGAAACTAGCAAAAATTCCGGTATTCAATTTACGGTGGCTACTAATTATGGTGGCCGAGAGGAAATCGTGCAAGCTTGTCAGGCGATCGCTCGTCAGGTGCAACAGGGTTTAGTCTCCCCAGAAGCGATCGATGAATCTCTCTTTGAACAGTATCTTTATACTGCTGGGATTCCTAACCCAGACCTGTTAATTCGCAGTAGTGGGGAAATGCGAATTAGTAATTTTTTACTCTGGCAAATGGCCTACGCGGAAATCTATGTTACTGACACCCTCTGGCCCGATTTCGATCGAGTGCAATTTCACCACGCTTTAAAAGATTATCAGGGTCGTCATCGTCGTTTTGGCAAATTATAAGGGCTGCAGCCCAAATTTAGCGAAATAGCCCCTGTGGGGCAGTTAAAGGACAATTTTTGATTTTTCACTTTTTATCTTATACCATTTTTCATAAGTAATGGCAGAGATGGTTAATCGCCCTAACCCCCCACCCCCCCAACCCCCCCGACGTCGGGGGGGGCAAGGGGGGGTAAGATACCTGCCAAGAATAAAGAAAAATGGTATTAAACTCCCTGGGGCAACGGTTAAACCGGGACGAGAGGGCCGTTTGTGATCCTCTCGATTTCCCCAATACGGTAATCCGTAAACCGGCCAGAGCTAGACTTTTTCCCCGACTAAAATAAAATAGGGGGGAGAATAACTATCGACGATAAGCAGTTTTAAGATTATGGGATTCTTTGACTCAGAAGTGGTTCAACAGGAAGCTAGACAGCTATTTGAGGATTACCAGTCCCTCACACAACTGGGCAGCGAGTACGGGAAATTCGATCGAGAGGGTAAAATAATCTTTATCGATAGGATGGAGGAGTTAATGGAACGCTACAAGATATTTATGAAGCGTTTCGAGTTATCTGAGGATTTCTCCGCCCAAATGACCGTAGAACAGCTAAAAACCCAATTAGGTCAATTTGGTATGACTCCGCAAATGATGTTCGACCAAATGCAGCAAACCCTTGAGCGGATGAAGGCAGAAATTCGCTAAAATTGCCGATATTTATCGGGTATTGGCTGTCTTTTGCCCGATAATGCTCTCTCCAGTTGACTGCTCGGAAAATTGGGGTTTCTGCGGTTTTTCGAGAACGATGATCTAATAATTTTAACTAGTAGTCTGTCAAGTTTGAATTGAGGGATAGAGTTTTTTTAACTTAATACGAGCATCAGCAGTAGTAAATCTCCAGTCAACTGAATTTGACTTTTCATTTCGATTTTCTTCCCATGCC
>SFAU01000122.1 GCA_007096045.1 Microcystis novacekii Mn_MB_F_20050700_S1
TGAGCCTAGGGTGAGAACCACAACGCTTGACAGGGGAATAGAGGTGAACTAGAGGGGGTATTTTGTTCGGTGCTAGACTGATATTTGAGTAAGCCAGACAGGAGCCACAAAAAGATATTGATCAGAAGAGTCATGATCAAGCTAGAGGTTTAAAGACTGAGCGGGTTCCAATTATTTTTATTAATAAATATTTGACACAATTCATACCAGGTAAGCAAGAGGCCTACGGCACTACTACCGAATCATTACCCCGATTCCGACCCAAAATGCCTTGATACTAGAGGAGTCGGGTCGGGGTAGAGAACTGGGAAGCAGAGATTGATGATAGAGTTGCTCATTTGTATAGGTTTTAGGGGAGAATAATTAGCATGAGTTCACTCGATTTGAAAATGATCGATCAATTAGCGAAAGAAACTTCCAAACAATTACAGTATTTAGGAGACAAAAAATGAATGAACGTTATTATGAAATTTATGACCAACTTTACCGAAATTATTCTTTTACATCTGCGGCAAGAAGCCCTTTAAGACCTGTTATAACTCAAATTATAGACGAACAAATTGAATTTCTTAATTTGGTATCAAGAATACGTCCTGATGCAAAACTTTTTTAATTAGTTAATTTTACTGATGTAATTCTATCCCCATTAATAGTTACTGGTGTTGAAGATCAACATATTTTATTAGAAAATACTGCCGAAGATATAAAAGCTATTTTAGTAGCTGCTTCGCAGGTTTCAAGTTTAAGAGGTAGAAATAATGAGATTACAATAGAACCAATTGTTGAAAATCATAGAATCTCAAGATTGGCAAGCGCAAGTAGAAAACTTTAAAGATACTTATGGTTGTTATCCCGAATCCTTTCATGTCGATAAAATTTATCGAACCAGAGAAAACTTGGCATGGTGTAAGAAAAGAGCAATAAGATTAAGTGGACTTAAGTTAGGAAGACCACCGAAGAATCGAAGCACTGAACTAAAAAAACAAGCTGAAGAGGACGAGAGTTTTCGCGGCGGCAATAGAAGGGAAATTCGGACAAGCTAAGAGAAGATTTGGTTTAAATCTGTGCATGACAAAACCACCTGATATCATTTTTCAAAAGTGATGACAGACTTAGTTGATTATTCCAAAGCGCAATTCCGCTCTCGGACAGGAATTGCGCTTTTAGATGTTAGTCACGACTATTGAAAATTGGTATGAAACTTCAGAAACGTCCATTGCTATTACCTTTTTGGTTGTCAATCTTTCCCGACTGCTTCGGCAGTTTTTTGGGCTTTTTTTGTCTTTCTTGATTTTTTGGCGAACAAATGAACTAATGTGTCGCCAACGCTTTAATAAAAATTATGTTAAAAGTTATTTTACTCAAGTAAAACTTATCACTTGGACGACAAATTATTGGCACTCAATAGCATAATTCTTTGAGCGACTTTTTCAGCAAACCCTATTTAGCCATTAGCCCTGAATCGGCGATCGCTGATAACTGATCACTGATTACTGATCACTGATACTGAACACCCCGTCAAAAAAAATATTTGCCAAAAAGCCAGCGTAAGGGTATTTTAAGAATAATTTTATATGTTTACTTTGCGATTACATGAGAATCCTAGTTACGGGTGGTGCAGGTTTTATCGGTTCCCATCTAATCGATCGCTTGATGGAACAGGGTCATGAAGTGATCTGTGTGGATAACTTCTACACTGGTGCGCGCAGAAATATCGTTAAATGGCTAGGAAATCCTTATTTTGAGCTAATTCGTCACGATATCACCGAGCCGATCCGTTTAGAAGTCGATCAGATCTATCACCTGGCCTGTCCTGCTTCCCCAATCCACTATCAATATAACCCCGTCAAAACGATTAAAACCAATGTTTTAGGGACAATGTATATGCTGGGGTTAGCTAAACGGGTAAAAGCGCGATTTTTGCTCGCTTCTACCTCAGAAGTCTATGGCGATCCTGATGTGCATCCGCAAACGGAAGAATATCGAGGCAATGTCAACTGCATCGGACCGCGTTCCTGTTATGACGAGGGTAAACGGGTGGCGGAAACCTTGGCTTTTGAGTATTATCGGGAGCATAAGGTCGATATCCGGGTGGCCCGGATTTTCAACACCTACGGCCCGCGAATGCTGGAAAACGATGGTCGAGTGGTGAGTAATTTCGTCGTGCAAGCTTTGCGCGGTGAACCCCTGACGGTTTATGGTCAAGGTTCCCAAACCCGCAGTTTCTGCTATGTTTCTGACCTGGTGGAAGGGTTAATGCGTTTGATGAATGGGGATTTTATCGGGCCGGTTAATCTCGGCAATCCCGATGAATACACAATTCTGGAATTAGCACAAGTGATCCAAGGCATGATTAATCCCGAGGCCGAATTGGTCTATAAACCACTGCCGGAAGATGATCCCAAACAACGACAACCGGATATCACTCGTGCTAAAACTTATCTGGATTGGAGTCCAACTATTCCTCTAAGTCAGGGTTTAAAAATGACGATCGAGGATTTCCGTTCTCGTCTCAGCTAATCCCTAATCAATAAATTTAACTTAATTGTCACTCACTGGAGTAATTATCATGCGTGTTTGTGTTATCGGAACCGGTTATGTGGGTTTAGTCACTGGGGTTTGTCTAGCACATATCGGCCATCATGTCATCTGTATTGACAACAATGAAGAAAAAGTCAAATTGATGAAATCGGGACAATCCCCCATCTATGAACCGGGGTTATCGGAATTAATGCAGTCTTCGGCAGCCTCCGGCAATCTGGAATTTTCCACGGACCTAGAAGCGGGAGTTAAACACGGTGAAATCCTCTTTATCGCTGTTGGTACACCCGCACTACCAACCGGGGAAAGTGACACCCGTTATGTGGAAGCGGTGGCCCGGGGTATTGGGGCCCATCTCAACGGTGGTTATAAAGTAATCGTCAATAAATCTACCGTTCCCATCGGTTCCGGGGATTGGGTACGAATGATCGTCCTCGATGGAGTGGCCGAAAGACAAAAAAATCTCGTGGCCGCTGGTGGCGGTATTAGTACAATAGAACGTATCGAAGCGGAATTCGATGTGGTCAGCAATCCCGAATTTTTACGGGAAGGTTCGGCGGTTTATGATACTTTTAACCCTGATCGCATTGTTTTAGGCAGTAATAACCCGAAAGCCATTGAAATGATGAAGGAATTGTACGCGCCTTTGGTTGAACGCCAATTCGCTGACGATCCCTCCTTGCCTCCCGTTCCCGTAGTGGTTACGGATCTCAGTTCAGCGGAAATGATTAAATACGCCGCTAATGCCTTCCTAGCCACCAAAATTAGCTTTATTAACGAAGTAGCTAATATCTGCGATCGCGTGGGAGCCGATGTCACCCAAGTGGCTAAAGGTATCGGTTTAGATTCCCGTATCGGCAGCAAATTCCTCTCGGCCGGAATCGGTTGGGGGGGTTCCTGTTTCCCCAAAGATGTGTCAGCTTTGGTACATACCGCAGAAGACTACGGTTACGAAACGGAATTACTTAACGCCGCTATCAATGTTAACAAACGTCAACGGACAATTGCGATCGAAAAACTGCAACAGGAATTAAAAATCCTCAAGGGTAAAACCGTCGGTTTGTTGGGATTAACTTTTAAACCCGATACCGATGATATGCGCGATGCTCCAGCTTTAACCATGATCGAACAGTTAAATCGTTTAGGTGCTAAGGTAAAAGCATACGATCCGATCGTTTCCCAAAGTGGTTTAAGTCACGGTCTAAGCGGTGTGATTATCGAATCGGATCCAGAAAGATTGGCCGATGGTTGTGACGCTTTGGTGGTGGTGACGGAATGGCAAGAATTCCTCCGTCTCGACTACGGCAAAATGGCTAAAACCATGCGCGAACCCGTGTTAATTGATGGGCGCAATTTCCTCGATCCTGCGGTGGTGACAGCAGCTGGTTTCCGTTACCTCGGTATTGGACGTTAATCCCAGTAATCCGCCTTTTAGTGTTTAATGAACGAATAGCGCCGATAGTTGGGTTTAAGTGGAGAAAAAGAGTCGCTCGATTTAGCAGTGGAATTAGCCCTACAATAGGCGTAGGGCTAATTCATGAATTAGCCCTACAATCAGAAGTGTTGAATCCTGCAATAAAACTTTACAATGTTTGGGTTTCACCCAGGTAAAATCCCTTGTTTATTGAGAATAGAGTCATTAACTGCTCAAATTTGCTATCATCAATGCCAATGAACATTCAACACTTCTGCCCTACTACAATAGGCGTAGGGCTAATTCGTGAATTAGCCCTACAATATCTGATCTGACAACGCCAAACTTCCTAGCTGACCATGGGGTTATTGGCTATAGTTAAATGATATGAACAGGAGCCACTAGAATCCGGGGGCGATGGGTAGAATTAAATTGAGAAACTAGAAATCAGTTTTAGCAATACATACCTATGGTTAGCTCTGTTCAATACCGCTACACTAACGAACAAGTTAGGGACTGGTTACGGGGATTACTGACAATTGCTTGGTGTGATGGGGATTATAGCACCAGCGAACAGGAATCGATCGCCCGTTTCGCTCACGAATTAGAATTAGATGACGACCACGTTCTCTATCAATCGATTAGTCCCGAAGAATTGGCTGAAAGTTTCGGTCATGACCCCAAAATATCAGAAAACTTCCTCCGCACGGCGGTCATGGTAGCGATCGCCGATGGCATTTATTCCCCCACAGAAGCGCAATTACTGCATAGTTATCGGGATGCTTTCGGGTTAGAAATCGAGGCCTTGTCAGCTTTAGAACATACTATCTGTGAAATTCCCGAAATTACCACGGAAGCGCAGAAATCCGAGTTTATCAGCGCCGAACACCCCCACCCGGATCTGCTTCATCCCCTCAAAGATTGGTTGGATGGGGTAGAAATGCACGATCCGCGTCTGGCCCGGTTTATCTGCAAAATGGTGCCGCCTCAATGTCCTTTTGAACGCGATATCGTGCTTTTTGGTCATAAATTAGTGCATATTCCGCCCCTGTGCAAGTTAAATCCTCTCTACGAGCAATTAGTCGGTTTACGCTTCCGCGCCTTATCATACTTGGCTGATGATTGTCAAGAGGATATTTCCGAGTATATTTAGCCAATTTAACCAAAATTGCGACTAAAATGGGATAAATATCCTGCTGACAGAAAATCTCTCAGCCTCAAGGCTTTTCCTAGCCAATTCTTCCGTTAAAATTAGGTTTACGTCGCCGTTGACAGAGAAAATATGAGTAAAAACTCCCGACGAGTCGATTTTCCTGATTTACCTGGGCCAAAAAACCTGCGCTCCTATCAATGGCAGTGGTTGAGCAGAGATATCCTCGCCGGTGTCACCGTGGCGGCCTACGCTATTCCCCAGTGTATGGCCTACGGCGACCTGGCTGGGGTCGAGCCGGTGGTGGGATTGTGGACTCTCGTGCCGGCTGCCCTAGTTTATGCCCTTTTCGGCTCCTCATCGCAACTGTCCCTCGGACCAGAATCGACCACGGCAGTGATGACGGCGGCAGCGATCGCACCTCTGGCAAGCCTTCAAGGGGAAAATTACGGCAGTTTAGCGGCTTTTTTAGCCCTAATGGTCGGTTTAATCTGTTTTATCGCTTATATCGCCCGCTTGGGATTTCTAGCTAATTTACTCTCCAAACCGATCCTAATCGGTTATATGGCGGGAGTGGCGGTGATCATGATTGCGGGACAACTGGGTAAAATTAGTGGTTTGTCAATCCGTGAAAATACGGTTTTTAAAGAAATTTTAGCTTTTTTCTGGGGAATAAACCAATGGCACTGGCCAACCCTTAGCCTCGCTCTATTGCTGCTACTATTTCTATTTGTCATCCAAAAATATTTTCCCAAAGCACCGGGTCCCTTGCTGGCGGTTTTACTGGGAACCCTCGCCGTCGCCACCCTCCATCTTGATCGAGAAGGGGTGGCAGTAGTGGGGAAAATTAACAATACTTTGCCCAATTTTGGCTTACCAACCCTAGATTTTTCCCAATTACTACCCCTAGTAACCGCGGCCGTCGGCATTGCCCTGGTGGGCTATTCCGATAACGTCTTGACCGCTAGAGCCTTCGCCGAGCGCCATAACCAAGAAATCGATGCCAATCAAGAATTTTTAGCCCTGGGACTGGGGAATCTGGCGGCGGGTTTTTGTCAGGGATTTCCCATCAGCAGCAGCGCCAGTCGCACCGCAGTGGGCGATTCGGTGGGCAGTAAAAGTCAGCTTTACTCCCTAGTGCTGGCAGTGGTGGTGGTGGCGGTCATTTTCTCCCTCGGTCCCCTACTGGCACTCTTTCCCAAGGCCGCCTTGGGTGCGCTGGTGATTTATGCGGCCTGTAAACTGGTGGATATTGCCGGCGCTAAACGACTAAAAAGCTTTCGCAATAGTGAGTTTAATCTCGCTGTCCTGACCATGGTGGGGGTGCTAACCACGGGGATTTTAAGCGGGGTTGCCATCGCCATCGGTCTCTCGGTTATCGATTTATTGGCCCGCATTACCCGGCCTGATGATGCGGTCTTGGGTACAGTCCCGGGGGTGATGGGTTTACACGCGCTCCAGGATTGGCCGGAAGCGCAAACAATACCGGGGTTAGTTATCTATCGTTACGATGCCCCCTTATTTTTTGCTAATGCGGCCGACTTTAAACGTCGCGCCCTCAGTGCCATTGCCCGGGAGACAAAACCGGTAGAATGGTTTGTCTTGAATACGGAGGCACTTGGGGAATTGGATAGTACAGCCGTGGAGGTTCTCGAGGAATTAGCATCGGAATTATCAATACAGGGTATAGTTTTCGCCCTAGCTAGGGTTAAACACGATCTGTACTTACAATTGCAACGTTCTCGCTTGTTAGATAAGATTGGTCAGGAGAGAATTTACTATACTTTGCCAGCGGCGATCGAAGCTTTTAAAAATCGTTAACTGACAGCCGACTGAATATTTTTTGAAATTTTATTCCTCTCCGGAGACTTCCCATAACTCTGCCAGTGAATTATCTTCAATTTCTATCTCGTCAATTGTATCATCAGTTAAGCCCAACTCTTTCTTGGCGAACACGCGCCTTGCACGACGATCAAGAATTTTAATAATATTGGTTCTATCTTGTTTAATTGCATCAATGTCTTCTTTTTGTATCAACACCATATAGTATCTCGATACTTCCATCATTCGATAAGCATACTGAAAAGCGTCTCTAGTAAATTCACCAGTAGTCACAATCATAACTACGTCAGACCCCGTTACGAAGGTCATACCAACTTCTTTGGCTAATACTTCTACATCTACTCGCTTTGTATTTTTACACTGAATTTGCCAACGATGATAAACAAAGCGGTCTGATGCTGCCAGAACATCTACTTCACCCTGTCCAGTTTCATAGTCTCTTTTCCGCCATTTTGTGAATCTAAGACTGGTTAGACGAATCATCCAAATCGCCAGCAGTTCAAGAGCTTTACCCTTAATATGTTTATCGGGATTATCTAGGTCATTAACAACATCTTCAAAACTTCGATTTAGCTCCGTTTGGGAGATTTCTGTAATATCGGATATAGATTGTAATAATCTAGATAACAGTTCTAGCTGTGATTTCTCGGTCAGCTTAACAAGATTAGGTTTCGCTCCTCGTCCACCAGTGGTTTTCTCAGTTGCAATTAAGCCGACTTTTACTAAAGGTTGAATAATATCCTGAACAAAAGATTTCGAGGGGAATCGTATTTTATAAACACTGGTGGCGTATCTGGTAATTTTATTCCACTTGGTTAGCTCAGTAATCGCCATCTGAAGCATAGCCAGTAAAAAATATTTTTGTTCTGAACTAAGAGTATAAAGCTCGTCAATATAGTCTCGATCAAGTTCTAATAGATCATAGACTCGATCCCAGTTAATCTCGTAACTTTTCTCTAGGACTTTAGCTTCTTGTAACCATTGTCTCATGGTACTAACATAAGTACAATTGGTCGAGAGTGAATACCCCATTTCTTGAAGTTCGTAAGCGATGATTTCTAGCTGGGGTTTATCTCCCCTGCTATTAATCGCTTCTATCGCTTTTATTAGGGACATTCCAGTTAGGTTAACAAGAATATGGCGAGCAAAAATTGTGAAAACTGTCTCACTATCTTGTTGATTGTCTAATATTTCATTAGCGATATCCGTGAGTCGATACTGCCAATCATCACCATCAATTGATTCCACCAACTTATAAGCACGAAGGGAAAGAAATGTATTCATGGCAAGTTTGCCACGATTCTCTCCTTTCTGGAGAGCATTTTGGCTGGAATAGCCGGCATAATAACGTTTAGCAATCTCATCCTGAAGCACCCGACGATCGGGAAGACAATCAGAACAAAGTTGTACTAATTCAGATACTTGAAATTGCTTAGGAGAAAACTGGTCGCCGTAGGTAAATCTGATGATTTTTTTGTCTGTCATACTATCATCGCTTGCAGGAAACAAATCTAACTGAACAAAAGGTTTTTGAGTATCCATTGTTAAGCTTTTGTCAGAACAATCCTTCGCCAGTTCTAAGGCTCGTGCTTTCAGAGTTTTTCTATCCTTTATAGGAGCTACGACCAAAGGAGCATCTTGTTCAAATCGAAACTGCGACGCTATCATATAATCTTCATTTAATTCAAACGCTAACCAACGACGCTCAAGGGTTTCAGCTACTCGTCCTGTCATGTTTGAACCAGCAAAAGGATCGAGAACTAAATCACCAGGCTCAGTACAGAGACTAATAACAAATTCGGGTAAAGCTTGCGGAAATCTAGCAGGATGGGGTTTCACCCCTTCTTCCTTACATCTTCTTTGATAGTAATCATTAGATGCCGTGTTAGAAGCAGATATAACATTTACTGGCTGCCCTAAATCATTCTCTAAAATCCAGTTGAACTCTCCCAGGACTGGACTACCTATAGACGCGCCTCTTTCCTGAATAGAATCAGTAATAATATTTGGGGGAATAGCTCCTCCTCGGTCATTCTGAAATTTAGTAGAAATATCATGTCCTGACGGACGCAGTTTTGCCTCATAGCCATTTTTAATCAGGTTTTTCATTGCCTCGCTATAAGGCCGTAAAACTCTCTTGTTATTTGCTTTCGGGTGCGGCTCCTTCGATAACCACCAAACGGTATTGACAGCATCCTTGACTCGTTCCCTCCTGACTGTCACCCATTCTGCGGGGGTAGGAAGTTTGGCTGGATTATACCAAAAAAGTTCTTGGGCGAGAAAAAAACCTAGTCCACCTGCTAATCTCGGTTTACAAAGTTCTATAACTAACTCGAAATGATACAGAGAACGCACGGGAAAACCTTTAAGCCAACTACCACCAATATCTATAACTAGGGAGCCTTTGGGCTTGAGAATACGATAAAATTCACCAGCAAATATCTTAAACCATTCAACGTAATCATCAGCGTCCACATTGCCATATTCTTTTTTTCTTACTAAGGCAAAGGGTGGGGAAGTACAAATCAAATCGACACTCTCATCTGGCAACTCCCCCATCAGTGTCAGGCTATTACCCAAATAAGCGGAACCAAGCCGAGTCTTATAATAGGGATTTCGGCTGATTTTGATTAAACCATCGTACTCAGTAACAATTGGCACTACTTTATTTTCTAGCTATTTTTCCCAACTGCTAACCCTGATTATCGGTTAGGGGTCGATGTTTCTCGATCAAATCGATCGCCTGGGTGACACTTTCCGGGAAAATTACCACTAAACCACCCTCAGAAACCGTACTTAAAGCCTTCTCTAAAGCTTCCGTTTCATCGAGAATAACTTCCGGCCGCATACTGGCATTTTCTTGGCTAATTCCCCGGAGAATTAAATCGGCCACTTCCCCCCGGCGACGACCGCGAGTATCGTTATCTTCCTTAACAATAATTCGATCGAACATTTGGGCCGATAATTTCCCTAATAAAATTAAATCATCATCACGTCGATCGCCCGGCCCCCCAACCACGCCGACTTTTTCCCCGGACCAATTGCCGACAAAACCGCCGACGGCTTCGTATCCGGCGGGATTATGGGCATAATCGATTAAAGCGTGATGGTGTCCCAAGTCAAACAGGTTCATCCGTCCGGGGGTCTGGGCCACGGACGGTTTAAAAGTCCGCACCCCCTGGCGAATTAACTCGATATCGATACCCTGCACAAAAGTGGCTAAACAGGCGGCCAGGGCGTTAGCAATCATAAAAGGAGCCATTCCCTGCATAGTCACGGGAATATTGACCGCTTCCTCGATTCTCAGCGTCCATTCTCCCTCTAGAATCGACAGATAGCCATTCTCATAAATGGCGGCCATGCCACCGCGACGGATATGGTCGTGAATAATCGGGTTATCGGGACTCATGGAAAAATAAGCCACTCTTCCCTTGACTTTTTCGGCCATACTAACGGTCAAGGGGTCATCGGCATTTAAAACCGCGTAACCCTCGGCGCTAACCACCTCGGCCACAACGCTTTTTACTTTCGCCATTTGTTCGATGGTGTCGATATCGCCGATACCCAAATGGTCGGCGGCCACATTTAACACCACCCCCACATCGCACTGATTAAAGGCTAAACCCGATCGCAGGATACCACCTCGGGCTGTTTCTAACACAGCAATCTCCACTGTGGGATCCTTCAAAATCATACTGGCGCTGTAGGGACCGGTGTTATCGCCCTTTTCTACCAGATAATCATCGATATATACGCCGTCCGTCGTGGTAAATCCGACTACTTTCCCTGTTTGCCGGCAAATATGAGAAATTAAGCGGCTAGTGGTGGTTTTGCCGTTAGTTCCCGTAATGGCCAGAATTGGCACGCGACTGGGAGTCCCGGGGGGGAATAACATATCGATAACTGGAGCGGCGATATTGCGGGGTAAACCGCGACTGGGGGCGACGTGCATCCGAAAACCGGGAGCGGCGTTGACTTCTACGATTACCCCGTCCACTTCTTTCAGGGGTTTGCGGATATCATCTGTCACCACATCGATCCCGGCAATGTCCAAACCGATTAATTTTGCCACTCTTTGGGCGATCCAGACGTTTTCGGGGTGAATTTCGTCGGTACGATCCACAGCGATGCCGCCGGTGCTTAAATTAGCCGTGGCCCGCAGATAGGCGATCTCTCCGTGGGCTAAAATGCTGGTTAATTCATAGCCCTGTTTTCCTAGCACATTAAGGGCGGTTTTGTCAATAGTTATTTTAGTTAAAACGTTGGCATGACCGTCACCCCGGTTGGGATCTTGATTAGTAATTTCGATTAATTCTTCTATAGTTGAGCGTCCATCACCGACGACGTGAGCGGGAATCCGTTCGGCCACGGCGGCGACTTTGCCGTTTATGACTAAAATTCGGTGATCACTGCCTCTATAGTACCTTTCCACGATCACGCTGCGGGTTTTCGAGGCGGCACTGGCTAGATCATAGGCTTCCTCTGCTTCCTGTTGATTTTTAACATCGATGCTGATGCCCCGGCCGTGGTTGCCATCGAGGGGTTTAATCACGATGGGAAACCCTCCCACTTCCTCGATTGCCGCTGACAACTCATCCAAGTATTGAATCACCGTACCCCGGGGGACGGGAATCCCACCATCCTTGAGGATAGTTTTCGTGCCTTCCTTGTCACAGGCCAACTCAACGGCTAAAATCCCCGAAAAACTGCTTAAAGTGGCTTGAATGCACTTTTGGTGAACGCCATAGCCCAATTGCACCATGGCACGAGCGCTCAGGAGTAACCAAGGGATATTTCTAGCTTGTGCTTCTTTGACGATGGTTTCGGTACTCGGACCGAGGGCGGCATTTGCGCATAAATCGCGTAAATCGGCTAAATCCTGGGCCAATTCTTGCTTAGGATAGGTTCCCGTATCCACAAGCGATTGACACAAACGCACGGCAGCCCGACCCGCATAACGTCCCGCTTGCTCGTCAACGTACTCAAACACCACGTTATAGACTCCGGGGGTGGAGGTGGCTCTAGTGCGACCAAACCCGACGGGAGTTCCTGCCAGTTCCTGCAATTCTAGGGCGATATGTTCGATAATATGGCCCATATAAGTACCAGTGCGGACTCGTTCAAAGAAACCGCCACGATAACCGGGGGAGCAGTAATGTTCGACTAAACTGGGGAGAACGTCGATTAATCCCTCGTAAAAGCCCTGGATTTCATTCGATGGCTTCTCTGCGAGATCTTCGAGATCCAGACGCATAACAATGAGCTTGTCGCGACGAATACTCCAGTAGTTGGGACCGCGCAGGGTTTGGGTTCTGAGAATTTTCATGATGTAGCTGGTGTTCGCTGTTGAGAAGCACAAAGAAGCCGTTCTTTATTGTCTGGTTTTCCGAGATCGGTAAACTGTTCATCGTGAACAGTTTTTCAGGAGTTTTTTTACCCCAATTTAGGGATCACTTGCTGTTTTTTGAGATGATAGCCATCACCGTAGGCAAGAATATGTACCCGCAGATTATGCAGACTCAGGGGTTCGTTTGCGGTGACGTGATGGTGGTTGGTGTGGGACATTTCCCTAGCATCAATTACCGTCACTGTACCGCAGCCGATTACTGTCATCGTGCCATCCCGTTCAAACATAGCGCAGGTATCCTCATCGATGCCAATTCCTAAACGTTCGGGATAACCAGAGATAGCGCTCATTAACCGGGCCATGCGGTTGCGATTGTGGAAGTGTTGATCGACAATGACTTCAGGAATGAGACCTAATCCCATGGCCATATCCACTAGAGCGCGATTGGGTGCTTCCCCGCTGCTGCCCCCAGCAATCATGTGATGACCCATAACGGCGGCCCCGGCGCTAGTTCCAGCCAAGGTCAGTTCTCCCTGTTGCACTCTTTGTCTGATCCTTTCCATCAGGGGGGTATCGGAGAGCAAACCGCATAAACGCAGCTGGTCGCCTCCGGTCATAAATACACCTGTACACTCTTCGATGTAGGCCTGGAATTGGGGGTCTTCTCCCTGTACGCGATCACGAATATCGATAACTTTGACGTATTTTGCCCCCATTTCCTCGAAAATCTTCTGATAGCGATCGCCGATTAAAACCGGTTCTCTGGAAGCGGAGGGAACAATAGCGATCACTGCTTCGCTACCCCCAGCGCGATTCCAAAAGGTATGCAGTATCTCTTTACCGTGGACTTTGTCCTCGGCACCTCCAATGACTAAAATCGCCGTTTTGAGAGATACGGGGGTAGGATTTTGGTGATGTTGGGTTTCTAGCTCGATGATCATGTCACTGAACGAATAGACATTTTTAGGGATGGAAGGTTTTTCGGGAAGATGGACAGGTATCTTGATCTTATTTTCCCTGAACGGTTGACGGAAAAAAATGCGGTTTAGGAAGATTTTTCGGGACATCAAGCAATAGTAGAGGCGATTTTGGCAATTTTCTTCGATCCACTGGCAATGACGGACTGTTAGTTAACTTTAAGTCTAGGCTAGACTTCGATCACTCAAGCTAGAGCCAGAAAAACCCCTAGACAGTACAGCATAGTCTATCATGTTATCGAGATAGACTAGCGCAAAATTAGCAAGATTTTAACCGCTCGAGCCGTGACAAAATGATAGATTAAAGACTATCCCAGTCTAGGCCTTAATTTTCCCCGTGCAGTTTGACATTATCACTCTCTTTCCCGATTTTTTTACTTCACCGCTGCAGTCGGGGTTGTTGGCAAAAGCTCTCGAACGCGACATCGCTAGGGTAAATTTGGTCAATCTTCGGGATTTTGCCCACGATAAACACCGTCGTGTCGATGATGAACCCTACGGTGGTGGTGTGGGAATGTTATTAAAACCAGAGCCAATTTTTGAGGCGATCGAGTCTTTAGCAATTTTACCACCCCGGGAGATCGTGCTGATGACTCCCCAGGGGGAACCTCTCAATCAAGCTTTACTGAAAACTTGGGCCAGTAGTTATCAGCAGTTAATTCTCATCTGTGGGCATTATGAAGGGGTAGATGAGCGGGTTTGTGAGCATTTGGTGACTAGAGAGGTATCTTTAGGCGATTTTGTCCTAACTTGTGGAGAAATCCCTGCTTTAGCGATTATTAACGGGGTGACGCGGTTGTTACCTGGGACGGTAGGTAAGGCAGAATCGTTGAAATTGGAGAGTTTTGAGGCGGGTTTATTGGATTATCCCCAGTATACCCGGCCTCCGGTGTTTCGCGGTTGGCAAGTGCCGCCGGTTTTGCGATCGGGGAATCATCAAGATATCGCCGATTGGCGCTATCAACAACAACTCGATCGTACTAAGGAACGCCGTCCAGATCTCTGGCAAAAATGGCTAGAGGAACCTGATTAATCCCCAAAAATGCTCGCGTGGGAGGTACCAGAGAGGGGAGAAGGGAGAAGGGAGAAGGGAGTGGGTACTTAAAAATCAAAATCACTGGCAAAGGAAGCGCAGATCGTATAGAAAACAGATTTATATTCTGTAAAATGGGAAGTATGAGTGAGTTTTTCTTCTAATATTAATAATAACTAAAAAACCCAGACGGGAACTCGTTTATAAGCGGGAGTCCCACAGCGAGGGTCGATTTTAGCCTTGAATAAAACATTGGCTTCGGGATAAAACATAAAGCCAACACCCTCGCGAATCGAACCGAAAATAATTTCAATATGCTCTAATTTGCCGGCATCTCCTTGGACGGTGACTCGTTGATGTTCCCGAAAGCCCGCTTTTTTGGCATCTTCGGCGTTTATTAATAAGCAATGACGGTGAGGCATTCCCCGATATTTATCGCCCACTTGATAAACGACGGTATTATGTTGTCCATAACTGCGTCCCGTTCCGAGAATCAGGGCAATTCCGGGGGCATTTTCCGGTTGGTCGAAATCTTGCTTTTGCGGTGCTTTTAAAGCGGGTAAAGGGGTGACAGACATTTGCGCTTTTCCGGTTGAGGTCGGAAAATGGGGTTCGGTAAAAATCC
The DNA here is from genome assembly GCA_007096045.1 of Microcystis novacekii Mn_MB_F_20050700_S1. Classification (GTDB taxonomy): domain Bacteria; phylum Cyanobacteriota; class Cyanobacteriia; order Cyanobacteriales; family Microcystaceae; genus Microcystis; species Microcystis novacekii. The sequence goes on from SFAU01000122.1 coordinate 14,930, forward strand.
GTCCGCTAATGGTAAATTCTGTTTGGGTTTGATCTAATTGCCCGATCTTTTGATAACCCGGAATCGTTTTGGCGATTAACTGACGAATATAGGCGGTATCGTGTAATCTCGACCAATCAATCGGGTCAGTACCTAAAACCTTGACGGCAATATTTGTTAATAGTTCTACTTCCGAGATCACATCGACATCAGAACCTTGTAGATGACTGCTTCCCCGCTCGTTAAAACGGACGAAATTATTGCCCGATTCAGTTGTTGTCGGGTGAGGATTTTCAAAACGAGCGAAGACGGGTAAAATTACCGTATTTTGTCGGGCTAATCCCTGAAAATGTCCTAAATTTGGCTTAGTAGCCACATAAAAAATCGTATCAATTTGAGCTAAGGCTTTTTTGGCTTGAGTTAAATCTGGATTTGCGCCATAAAGATTACCTCCCAAACAGAAAAGGGTATTGATTTTTCCCCGTTCGGCAGCTTCAATTAATGCCCTGGTATCATAACCGCCGGTTATATTTAATGGCTTTCCTAAAAGTTGAGCAAGTGCTTCGGCGATTTCCTGACGTAATCTCACCGTAACGCCCATAGAACCGAAGCCCTGTACATTAGAATGACCTCTGATTGGCATGGTTCCGGCTCCGATTTTGCCAGCATTTCCCGTCACTAAAGCGGTATTGGCAATACTGATAATATTATCTACTCCGTTTTCCTGTTGTGTAACCCCCATCGCCCAAGCGAAAACCACACGCTCTAAATTGCCGAAAAGGGCGGCGGTTGCTTCAATTTCTTCTCGGGACAAACCGCAGGTTTTAGTAATGGTTTCCCAGGGTGTTTGTCGGGCATAATCTATAACAGATTGCCAATTTTCTGTATGGGATTCGAGATAATCCCACCGCAATAAATTTTGTTCAATTAAAGATTTTTGTAATCCGACGAATAGGGCAGTATCGCTACCCGGTATCGGCTGTAGGTAGAGAGTCGAAATATCGGAACCGCCCCGCAATAAAGATTTAATCGGAAAAGCGGGCGAGGAGAATTTGACCAATCCGACTTCAATTTGCGGGTTAATAATAATAATTTTACCGCCGCGATTGCGAATTTGAATTAATTCATTCATCAGGCGAGGATGATTAGCCGGGGCGTTAGAACCGATTAACACCACACAATCGGCTTGTTTTAAACTTTCCAGACTGACCATCGAAGTTCCGGAGCCGAAAACCTGTTTTAAGCCTACGGTCGAGGCAGCATGACAGAGATCGGAACAATCGGCTAAATTATTACTTCCTAATGCCCGGAAAAACAATTGTAAGAGATAGGCGGCTTCATTAGAAGAACGTCCCGAACTATAGGAGGCCAGAGTCTCGGACGGTTGGCGAAAAGCTTGTTCGGCTAATCGATAAACTTCTTCCCAACTAATACGTTGATAGTGACTTTCTCCGGCTTTTAAGAGGACGGGATAACTGAAACGACCCAAGCGATCGCATTCTAGGGAGGTTAAGGACTGTAATTGAGCGAGATGATAGGTCTGAAAAAAATCGGTTTTAATACCTGGCATTAATTCGGAAGTAACTGCCTCGACACTTTTGAGACAACGTTGCAGACTTTCCCCCGCTTCGTTGACAAAACCGCCCTTTTGTCCTCCCGTTCCCCAAGCGCAAGCTAAACAGGCACTTTTATGATTTAAGGTTTGCCAGAGTTTAACCCCTTGAGGAGAGAGGGTTTTTTCTGCCCAATATTGCAATATAGGAAAACCCCCGCCCGCCTCAATTTTGTTGGATGTTTCTCGTTCGTTCATCGTTTTTTCTCCCGATTTTTTCTCAAATCCCTCCGATAGGGAAAGTGTACCCAGTACAGTTGAGTTTATCACCATTTTTCAAAAAGTGCATTAGCAACGGATAAACGAGCGGGTAAGCTACGGTTAGTTGTTGACAATATCTCCTGATTGTGATTTCATCAGACTAGGGAGAGGTCTATTAAAATGGTAATTCCGATGAATGAAAATGAAGACTTTCAACATTTAAAAGAGATTATCGCCGATCTGCGAGCAAAACAAAAATTGATTTATGTCCATATTGCAAAAGTGTTAAGAATTATGTGCGATTGCCCCACCTCTTAACTAAGTTGTTAGAACAAGTTTCTTTATTCTATGTTAAGATGTGGGCGGTTCATTTTTGGGTCTGATTTGTTGTTGTATTGATCGGACAGTACCTGATGAGCCTTTCTTGGTCAACTCTTGAGGTTGATGCGTTTCATTTTTGAATTGGCGAACCGATGAAATATTTATTAACAAAATCACTAATCACCACGGCGGGAATTACCTTCCTCACTCTCCTTTCTCCTTTCAAGACCCTAGGGGCAACCTTCGATAGTTTTCAGGTATTCGGCGATAGCCTATCGGATCCGGGAAATTTATATAAACTAACGGGCAATCTTTACCCGCCTAGTCCCCCCTATGCGAACGGGCGCTTTTCTGACGGTCTGCTCTGGATTGAGTATTTACAGCAGGATTTCGGACTGCCGAATAGCGCGGTGCTGAATCTTGCCTACGGCGGAGCCACCAGCGGTCACCAGAACGTGGCCGAACTCTTGTTCGGGGGGGATTTTCCCGGATTACTCGACGAGATCGACGCGTTCGCCGCGAACCCGTTCCTAGCAACTTTCGACGCTCGCGATCTCTTCGTCGTCTGGGCCGGGGCTAACGACTATCTTTTCGGTTTCAGTACCGACCCCGATGCCGTAGTCGGTAACATTATCGCCGCGGTTCAAACCCTGATCTCCCCCGCGGTCGGGGCGAAAACGGTGATCGTTCCGAATCTACCGGATCTCGGGAAATTACCTAGTCAGGCGGGAATACCGGGGATGACGAATCTAGCCCTAGAGCATAATCAGAAATTAGCCACGGCGCTTCAAGCCCTCCAAAACGCTCCCTCGACTGCGGCCACTCTGATCCCGCTAGATATCTACTCTCTCTTCGAGAACGCCTACAACGATCCGTCTCGCTACGGTTTAACCAACGTCACGGACGCTTGTTTGAATACCAATCCCTTCCATATCTGCGCGAATCCCTCCGAGTATCTTTTCTGGGACGGTTTCCATCCCACGACCGTAACCCATCAAGCGATCGCTGGTCTCGCCTCGACAACCCTCGCCAGCGTTCCCGAACCGGACGCGACAGGCGCGATCGTTATCGTCGCTTTTGTCGGTTTAGGCGTTAAAGTGGCGCAGGTAACGATGAAAAGAAAACCTAACCGGGCCAGCGATCCCGCTTTCCGGGTAAAAGCTGTTGAAGGAAGGAGTAAATCTTTACTTGGGTAGATAGAAAAATCGTTATACCTTTTAAACAGGATTTTAGTGGCTCATCTGAGTTCAGTATGCTAAAGATCGAAGACAAATTTATCAAACAGTTTTCACACAACCATTTTGGCTCTCGATAACCTTCCTGTTTAATTTTAGGCTCTGTAATCTTGGGCAAGAAAGGGATTGAGTTTTTATAAATTTATAGATAACATACTAAACTAGGATGAGCCTCCCTCGGTTGCCCCAAGCTTGATGGTAATCGGGTTTAATTTCTAAAGCTTGGTACTAGGATGCGAGCGCTTCTGCCAATCTGCCTAAATTCCTTAAAGCAACCCCTCGGTTGCTCCAAGCTATGATGACTACTGCGAAAACTATAGAGACTTATTTCCAGAAGTTAGAACATTTGAAGATTTTAAGTATATACATCTGGGAATAATTTCAGATATAAAAAGGAAAACTTTACCAGGGATAGCGAAGGTAGTAGGGTGAGAAGATGCCGAGGGATTAGATCACTTTTTAACCGAGGCACCTTGATCAGTACAAGAATTGAGAAATAGAAGATTAAAATCAATTATGAATTTGGTAAATGGGGAAGAAATAATGATCATGATCGACGAAACAGGGGATAAAAAGAAAGGAAAAACCACAGATTATGTGAAGAGAAAATATATTGGTAATCTGGGAAAGATTGAAAATGTAATTGTAGCAGTAACGGCTTATGGATTATTTAGAGGAATGACCTTTCCTCTAATAGCTGAAGTTTATAAACCAAGGGAGAGATTAAAAGAAGGCGACAATGACAAAAGTAAGCCACAAAAGGAGTAGAAATCATCAAAAAACTGAGAGATATAGGATTTAAAATTAAGCTAGTGCTAGCGGACATTGAATATGGAGAAAGCGAGGAAAATTTTGTTAGTATCTTAAACAAAGAAAAGCTGAACTTTGTGCTTGCGATTCGGAGCAATCACGGAGTTTGGCTGCATCGTGGCAAAGAGTAAGATATAATAAATGGCGAGAATTTGAGAGTGTATTCTCCACAGGAAAGACAGAAAAAAGGGATATAAGGGAGATTATTTTTGGCAAAAAAAGAGAAATAAGGTATGGGCAAGTTACCGATGACAAAGAAACCTTACCAGATAACTCAACATGGTACATTATGACAAAAGTACCAGGGATAAAGTATCAAGAGGTAGGGAACTTATATGGGCTAAGAAACTGGGTAGAGTACGGGTTAAAGCAGAGTAAAAATGAATTAGGTTGGGCAGACTTTCGAGTAACTGACTATAGCCGAATTGAAAGGTGGTGGGAAGTGGTTATGAGTGCTTACTTAATGGTAAGCCTACAGTCAGAACAACTAAGTGAATCGAAAGAAGCTAATTTAGATTTGGCTAACCCAGCTAAGGAAAAAATTAAAAAACATACTTGGCGGAATCAAGGTAGTGGAAAAATATCTTAAATAATCGTAGATTATTGATTCAATTCTTAGGTTATTTCAATCTCTTAAAACCTTGATTAGTCGTTGTTTTTAGTTCTCAAAAATTCGCTTGTTGTGTCGGCTATTTTCCCTGCTTAATAAATTAATAAATTCTCTTTTAGAGAAGGTTTTTCCCCACAATTACTATTTCTCTTCTGCCGAGAGTCCCTCCAAGAGCGCTATCGCTCTTGGAGGGACTCTGGCAAAAGTCTTACAGTCTCTAAACTCTAGCTCTCTTATGGGGTAAGCCTTCAAGCTATCGCTAACTAACAGAAACCCGAAATTTGAGTTTTTATTGGAAAAAAAGTTAGCGATCACTTGTCAACCAAGGGTTTCAGAATCTAGATTCGGTCAGGGATTTCCGAAAGTCCCTGAAGAGCGATAGATGGCAGAAAGAAGACGAGCCCCTGAACCCACGCCAAAGATTTACACCTCATCTCGACGTACTCCAGATAACTCAGTATGTCAAGTGTTAGATATTCCTTTAGAATGTAAAATGTAAAGACTGTAGATACATAAGGTTAATTCATGTTTTGGGCTGACAAAATTGCTGCGGATGCACAAAAAAAACAAGTCGTCAACGATTCAAAGACCCCGTCTGGAAGAGTTCATGTTGGATCGTTGAGAGGGGTTGTGATCCATGATGTGATTGATCGAGCCTTAAAACATGGTGGTAAATCATCGAAATTCCTCTATGGTGTTGATGATTATGATGCACTTGATACTGTTCCGCATTATCTCGATCGAGAGAAGTTTGCACCTTACTTAGGGTTTCCCCTTTGCAATGTCCCTTCACCGGACAATAGTGCCAGCGATTATGCAAAGTACTTTATGGGGGAGTTTCTAGAGGTTTTCGAGCATTTGGGGGTTAGACCAGAGGTTTACTATTTGCGTGATCTATACCGCTCAGGTCGCTTGAATTCCTACATTGATACCTTCCTCAAAAACGCTCATTTGGTCAGAGAAGCCTATCTAGAGGTAAGCAAAGCCCGTCGCCCAGATAACTGGTATCCCTTTCAGATCGCTTGTGAAAATTGCGGCAAGATTGCAACAACGGTTGTGTCAGATTATAACGGGTCAGAAGTTTTCTATACTTGCAAACCTGATGCAACAGATTGGGTTCAAGGTTGTGGTCATTCAGGCTGGGTTTCGCCTTTTGATGGCAATGGTAAATTACCTTGGAAAGTTGAGTGGGTGGCAAAGTGGGATCTATTGGGAATCACCATTGAGCTTGCGGGTAAAGATCACTCCCAGAAAGGAGGATCTAGAGATGTTGCCAATGCAATTTGTCGAAAAGTGCTACGAAAACAGCCACCTTTCCATTCACCCTACGAATTCATTTTAGTCAATGGCACGAAGATGAGTTCATCAAAGGGGGTTGGTTCAAGCGCCAAAGAAATCGCTGAGTTGCTTCCTCCTGAGCTACTTCGATTTTTAATGCTACGAACTCAGCCTAAGACAGTTATTAACTTTGCGCCCAATTATGAAACGACAACCAGGCTATTTAGAGACTACGATTCTCTAGCTGATAAGTATCAAGCTTTATCAGCAGATGCCCAGCAAGAATCTGCTTTGCCTGAAGAGTTAATGCCATTGTTTTACTCTCAACTTGATGGAGTAATTAAGCCTTACCATCCTTTTGATCTCAGCACGCTGATTTCTTTACTGCAAGTGCCTCACCTCGATATTCGTCAAGAGATTGAAAGACGTAGTACTCAGCCTCTAAGCGAATATGATTGGCAAATTGTCAATCAAAGGATTTCAGTTGCTCAAAAATGGTTGGCGGACTATGCTGACGAAGAAGAGAAATTGGTTCTTTATCTTGACAGGGTTCCTGAGAAAGTTAGGGACTTGACTCAGGAGCAGGTTGCTTATCTCAGACGGCTAACTCATAGCTTGACAGATGTTAAGGTTTGGGAAGCTGACGAATTGCAAACAACCTTATTTGCAACAGCAAAAGAGTTAGAAATGCAGCAACCCCTTGCATTTAAAGCTGTTTACTTATCATTCTTAGGTAAAGAGCGTGGGCCAAAAGCTGGAGCTTTGCTGTCATATTTAGAGCGTGATTTTGTGATTGATAGAATAAAAAATGTAGTAGGTTTTCTTGAAAAAATGCCAGAGATTTCGAGGTAATTATTGATGTTTAACAGCTTTAGAGAGTACTTACACCAGTTTGCATTATCAGTTGATATTGTAGATCGAGATATTCTTGCAAATATTCGTGAAATCCTCTGGCAATACTTACACAAATCTCTTAGTTTACAGTTTGCGGAGGAATTACATCCCACACAAGTGAACAACAAACCAGGACAGATCAAATAGGCTATCTCAACGAATTACAGATATATGATGGATGCTATCAATGAGACTTAACGCACTTCGTCATCATGAGGCACTTAAACAGACTCAATTGACCAGGAACATTAGACCTACACCCCCAAGCTACGAGTTCCCCGTTAATCGGGGATGGCTTAGGATAGTCTAGATGGTGGTTGGTCAAAGTATTATGGAAATAGCCATCTGATTGTTAACGGTGATTATAATCCTAGAGAAGATTCTTTTTTCCCTATCACTGCATAGAAGGGATCAGCGAACATAATTCCCAACATTTGTAGGAAACTGGGGGTAGTAGCAGGACGAACGATCGCCTGTACTTCCCTAAATCCCGCCACCGATTTAAAATAGGATTTCACTAACGCTACCCGGCCTAAATCGCTAGTCTAGAAAGCTTTGTCCTGCGAGAACGGACGAGGAATGTAAAGATTTATTAAATTGTAGCGTAGAATACAGATTGGGGGGGTAATTGTGTATTATATGGCACAGTTCGCCTTTGGTTTTCGGTGGCGCTATCCCTAAGTTAACCGACAAAAGCCACGGTGGTCTCGTCCAGTCACCCATTTTGAATTTGCTCAATGATGAATAAAAACCGATTATTTCCTACCCTAGCTTTAGCTGGCGCCACTTCTCTGGCTGCTATGCTAACTCCTGTCGCAGCCATGGCTGTCACCTTTAATGTTAACCGCAGTTGGAGTGAGGGAACTAATAACGCTTCTTTAGTGGGAACCGTAGATGTGCCAGTAGGTAGCTATACTATCCAGAATGGTAGTCCCAATCCTTTTACGAACGTTAACCTTACCCTGACAATTAATGGTAATGCTGTTACTTTAAATGCTGTGAATCTTACTGAGACATCAGCACCAGCGCAATTTCTGGTCAATGCCACATCTTCTGTGTTAACATTCAATCCAGATGTTTCGGGATGCTCCTTTGGCGCTATTTGCCAGTCTCAGTTAGAGTTTATAGACTCGTCCCAGGGTCTGTCTGGTCCATTTTATCGTATTCAGTCAGTGTTTTCCTTAGGGTTTTCTCAGAATGAAGAATATGGAGTTATCCGATCCCCATTCACAGGTGTTACCAGTTCAATAAATTTACCCGTAACTTTTGGGACAGCACAACAACAACCACCAACTTCAGTTCCTGAACCTACTACTACCGTGGGTTTGCTGGGTTTAGGTTTGTTGGGTGTTGGTTCGGCACTCAAGAGAATGGGTAAATAACAAAAATAGGCGTTCAATCTAGTCCAGTGGGGTGCGTTTCTTAACGCACCGCTCAACTAAACTTACTCAAACTTACTTAAAAGCCTGAAAGCTTAGTCATTCGTAGTGGGTCAAGCACTACAGGATTAAACGGCAAACCCTTTATTCCCTGGTCAATGACATCAGGAATTACTTTTCTAATGATGTTAAATGACCCATTGACATCGGCATTTAACAACTGATTTGTTCCCATTTTATACAGTCCCCTAGCTAACCTTTTTCCCTTAAATAATGGTTTTTCTTCACCATATTTAGGTAACTCATCCCTATCTAAAGCACTGGATTGTGAGGTATAGGATTCTTCAGTTATTATGACTTTTATTCCTTTTAATTGAGCTTTGTAGGTTAACATTTCTATTAATCTATAATGGGGAATATTAACAAATTGTTGATTATTCCTTTTTCCTAGATTAAGACATTGTTTTATCCGCTCATTATGCCCAATTATTAATGTCCCTATTTGATGAAGAATACACCAATCTATTACTCTTTTACTGGCTGTGTGTAGATAATTTTCTACTCGACAGTTTCGTTTATGGGTTAGGAATATCAATCTCTTAGATGAGGGTTGATTATTTCTGGTTTTCAGTTGAGATTGTAAGTGGGAACGTTGTTTGTTGTAGAAGGTGTTAATTGCTTTTAATGGTCTGCCATTTACCAAAAGAGGTGCTACACCTGTTTGATTTGTAGTTACAGCCATTAAGTTATTAACTCCTAAATCTACCCCGGCTATCTCTTGTTTATCTGTGGTTTCCGACCGTCTTTCATAGACTATTTCAATGACATAACAGCTACTTTTGGGGACAATTCTCACCTCAATTATTTCTCTTCGGGAAGTGGTAATTTTTAAGTCGCTCATAGACAAGTGACAAATTCCTTCTTTTAGAGGTTTTTTATAAATTGATTCCTGAGAATATATCAGCAGGTTTCTTCCTTTGATTTTCTCCTTATACTTAATAATTTTGGGTTTTCCTAAAAATTTTTCAGGGTGTTTTTTCCAAGCTCTAAAAGCGGCAAAGTAACTAATCCAAGCCTGATCTAATCTTCTGATTATCTGCTTGCTCACTTTCGTGGGTAAAGCTAAATAATCTGAGGTTTTAGATACCAGATGATAGAGTTGATTAAAACTCAGTTTTTGGGAGTTTTCAAAGAAATATTGGCGATAATGGTAGTTAGCTAGATTGAACAAATTTTTTGACAAAAAGGCATAATGGTCGATTTCTGACCAGAAGGGATGGTTTTGACTGATAATATGACGTTCAACTAGCTTCATATCTTGATTATACCTGATAACGTTCTTAAAATCTATCTGTGGCCAAAGTTCAGCAATTCTCATTTTAAGGTTTCATGACATTAAAACCCTTGCACCTAGAGGGGTTAAAATTCTTTAACGAATCTCTAGATCGCTGAAACAACGCAAAATCGTTTCAAAATGAGAATTGCTACAGAAATGAGTAACTTTAAAAAGCTTTAGGTAGGTTTTTGGTTTCTGTGGTTAACCCTTTCTGTGGCCTTGCATCTCTAGGGGATGATTGGAGATTTTATCATAGTTTGAAAAATTTCTGCCCAAACCCCCCGATGTCGGGGGGCAGGGGGGTTCGGGGCATTAACTATCTCTGCTATACTTTTACTAACTATCATCCTAGAGAGGATTCTTTTTCCCTATCACTGCATAGAAGGGATCGGCGACCATAATTCCTAACATTTGCAGGAAACTGGGGGTAGTAGCAGGACGAACGATCGCCTGTACTTCCCTAAATCCCGCCACCGATTTAAAATAGGACTTCACTAACGCTACCCGGCCTAAATCGCTATTATCGCGCCAAGCAGCGATCGCTTTTTGATAAAACATACGATTGGAAAAACTAACCACCACCAGACCATTAGGCCTTAAAATGCGATACAGTTCCGCAAAAATCGCCTCTGGATACTGCAAATACTGCACCGACACCGTGATTAACACCGCGTCAAAAGAACTATCCCCTAGGGGCAATTTTGGCTGTGCATTGAGGTCTTGGATAAAATAACTATCTAAGCGAGGATTTTTGGCTAACTCCTCCCCATTCATCCCGTGACCTTCGATATGCTCAAATTCCATCTCCTCCGGTAAATGGGACACCCAGCTGCTCATCAGGTCTAAAATGCGCGTATTCGGCGATAATATCTCTCGGTAGAGAGCGGTTAATCGATCGATAAAACCCTGATCCACGTGGGTGACAAAGCGGGGAAAAGCATAAAAATCGCTGTCTTTGGTCGGATCGAGTTTAGTTCTTTCTTCGGGTCGGAGCATTTTTGTCAAGTTAATTTTACCAAAATTTTGGGTTAAAGCCCCGTCCTTTTAGGACGGCTTGATGTTAAAATGAAATTGGTTTGAATCCCCTGAGTGGGCGGTAGTGAATGGCTCGATTGAGTTGAACCCTTGAACTCGAAAGTCTGCATAAGAGACAAAAAGGGAGGGTAGCGAAAACCTCGTCAAACATAGCGCAGTAGCCGATAAACAACGGTGAATGAAAAACCAGTAAAAGTCTTTGTCGTCAGACAGATAGGGTAGGGCATACCCAAATCTTGGTGGAAAGACCAAAACGCTTGGAGAGTGAACCATAAAAAGGATAACTAGATAGCAAGTGATATTCTAGTAGGTTCGGTTCAGACATAATCGTGTAAGACCTAAGTAAGGGAAACCAGAAAGGGCTGTGATTAGCTCAAGAATCCTCACGCCTTTAGGCCCAGGAGTGTCAATATTCTTAACATACCCCACAGACAGAAAAAAGGGTTAACCGAACTGGTCAACCCCTAGGCTTGGGAACGCGCTGTAAATCTTAGCTTTGAACGACTAGCTTAACGTTAGCGTTTTGCAGACCGCGCTGTTTCACTTCGGATAGGGTTTTGTTAACAGCGTATTTTTGGTTGATCGAGTTGATCAATTCGGTTTGATTGTGTTTTTTGGCTACACCCCAAAGGTCAGCGATTAAATCGAAACTGCCGTCGGTATTGCGGGACCAACCGAGATCATATTCGCCATCGAGAACAGCAACGATGTCAGAGCGAACCCGTTGACCGTTGTAACCACGAACGTCGGCTTCGGTTTTCACGCTAATGCCGAGGTCGCGGAGAGAAGCTTTCAGGATTTCGGCATCGGTGATTTTGGTCCGGAGAGTGCTGAAATGAGACATTGGAATTTCCTCTTTGTAGATTAAGAATTAACAACAACAGATTGAGAGTTAAAGAGTGCCGCCAAGCGGCTTTTCGAGGCATTGCTAGTCCCTGAGAACTAGCCTTTCATCCCGTTGGGAGCGGGCGAAAGTCTGTTAGAACTCCAATCGCTGGTACTCAGCGACGGAGGCCGAAGCAGGTCGGGCGCGTTGTCTGGCCCAATCACGCAGGGCAGTTACCTGTTCGGTCATGGTGCGAGATAGGGGCAGCGTCGCCTTAATCGCCGCAATAATGTCCAATTGCGTGAATTCGCGATCTTGGGCGAAGGCCTCATACATAGCGGCAATCAGCGCCTGTTCTATTTCCGCACCGGAAAACCCATCGGATACCTTGGCTAACTGCTCCAAATCGAAGCGAGAAATGTCGGAGCGTCGTTTAGTCAGGTGAATATTAAAGATATCTTGTCTTTCTTCGGAATTGGGCAAATCGACAAAGAAGATTTCATCGAAGCGCCCCTTGCGGAGAAATTCCCCCGGTAGCCGTTCAATCCGGTTAGCTGTGGCCATGACGAAGACGGGCGAGGTTTTTTCCTGCATCCAAGTCAGGAAGGAGCCGAAGATGCGGCTAGAGGTTCCCCCATCGGAATCGGCGGATCCTGTACCACCGGCAAAAGCTTTATCTAATTCATCGATGAACAGAATGGCCGGAGAGATTGATTCGGCAGTTTTTAAGGCATTACGCAGGTTGGCCTCGGACCGTCCCACCATGGAACCATCGTAAACCCGTCCCATATCTAAGCGCAGGAGCGGTAAACCCCAGAGGCGCGAGGTGGTTTTAGCGATTAAGGACTTACCACAGCCGGGTACTCCTAAAATTAGCATTCCTTTCGGTTGGGGCAGTCCGTAACCTCTGGCTCTTTCTGTAAAAGCGTTTGAGCGCTGTTTTAACCATTTTTTTAGTTCTTCCAGACCGCCGACAGCATTGATGGTCTCGTCCTCTTCAATGTATTCTAAGATTCCGTTGCGGCGAATCAGTTGTTTTTTCTCAGAAAGGACGATTTCTACCTCGTCTTCCGTCAATTTGTTGGCTTTTACATAGGCCTTGCGGTACACCTTTTCGGCTTCATCTTTGGTTAAGCCTAAGGCCGCTTTCAGGAGTTTTTCCCGGATCTCTGTGGTGGTACGACGATTTTTATTTTTGGCTAGGTGTTGCGAGAGAACCGTATCTAACTCTCCCATGTCCGGCAGGGGAAAATCTAGAACTACCACGTCTTTCTCTAGTTCTATGGGGACTTCTTGCAGGGGAGACATTAAGATAATGATTTTTTCGGTTCCTTTAAAGCTGGCGATCGCATCTCTTAACCAGCGAGTCACCGGAGCAGAAGTGATGAACGGATGCAGGTCTTTAAAGATGTAGATGCCCGCTTCCCGTTGACGCACTACCCATTCGATCGCCGCTTCTGGCGACACGGTATTATGTTGACTGGTTTGGCGCGGTTGACCCAGTTCGATCATGCCGTGGGTGACAGTCCAGACAAACACCCGTCGATGTTGTGTATTTAGTTGGGCTATTTTGCTGATGGCTTCTTCTGCCCTTTCCTCCTCGGAGGTGACGAGGTAAATCAGGGGGTACTGAGCCTTGACGAGAATTTCTAGCTCTTCTTTCATAACATCGACCCTATTTGTGGTAACGGTTTAGACCTTGGGCGGCTGATGGCTGTAGATGCCTTGTTCGGCTACTGCGAGTTTAGCAGGGAACTAAGGCTGCTTCTCCCTCTGCGGTTCCTTGAGCGCCAACGGGTTCGGGAACTTCGATCGGGAAATCGTCGCCCACTATTGCGGGCTGGCGTTTGATCGACCTTAGCCGATCTTCTTTCATCACTAACGCGGCATCACACTCGGGACAGACATGAACCTGATAGGTTTTGCCATAGGCGGTGGCTTCGATTTCCTCTACCTTTTCGGGGTATTTCAGGTAAAAAGCGATCGCTTTCTCCACCAGCCCTGACATCGATTCTTCATCGATCGCAGCTTTTATCTTTAGTTGACGATGGACTCCAGGGGGAAGGTACAGTGTGACTTTTTGCTTGTCTTGCATATCACTAAATTGGTTTACCCGGGTATGTGTCTCTACTATAACCACTGTCTTTCTCTCCTGTCAAGATGGTAAGCTGTTATAACGGCATAATTGTAATATTTCTTTACAATTGTTGGGGAAGTGGGGTGATGGGGAAGTGGGGTGTAGGGAGATGGGAGAATAAATAAAAATTGTCTCCTGTCTCCTGAATTCAGCCAACCCTAATTGCTATTGATGCGACTTAAAAAAGCTTGTAGGCGCTCGCTGTGGGGATGATTAAAAAAGGTGTCGGGATCACCAGCTTCTTCGATGACACCTTGATTAAAGAACAAAACCTTGTTAGAGACTTCCTTAGCGAACTGCATTTCGTGGGTGACGACTACCATAGTCATACCCTCATCGGCCAATTGACGCATAACGTTTAACACTTCCCCGACTAATTCCGGATCCAGGGCCGAAGTGGGTTCATCAAATAAAATCACCTCTGGTTTCATGCAGAGACTGCGAGCGATCGCAACCCGTTGTTTTTGGCCTCCCGATAATTGGTCGGGATAAACATCGGCTTTTTGAGATAATCCCACCTTTCCCAGATAATGAATTGCCGTATCCTTAGCCTCATTTTCCGAGTGGTGTAACACTTGCTTGGGGGCCAACATCAAGTTTTGTAAAACGGTGAGATGGGGAAAAAGATTAAAGTGTTGAAACACCATACTTACCCGGCTGCGTAACTTGCGGAGAACTGATTGATTTAACTTCGGGGAAGAGATGTCAATTCCCATCACCTCCAAGCGGCCACCGTTAATTGTTTCCAAACGATTGAGACAGCGTAAAAAGGTACTTTTGCCGCAGCCAGAGGGACCGATTACCGATACCACGTCCCCTTGATAAAGAGTACCTGTAACTCCTTTAAGTACCTCTAAAGAGCCGTAACTTTTGCGTAAACCTTCACTAACAATCACAGGGGTGGTAGTGGTCATGATGTCCTCTCGTAAAAAATTTTACATTCTGTATAAAGGTATCGAGATTAGTTTCTGCTAGATTGTATCCTTGACGACATTTTATCAAGAGGAATAATCATAATACTCAAATAGTCTCTCTACATCTGTCTTAGGTGAGGAGTAGGACGAAATCCTTAACTTAATTGAGTAAAAAAATCAAGGAGAAACAATTAAAAAATGATTAAATTTTGGCGAGGGCGGGCGGTGCAGAGAGTCATCTTTGCCTTGTTAGGATTAGTCTTGGTGCTGGGATTAACTGTTATTCCTGCTTTTTCTCAGACCCCTCCTAATCCTTTTCGAGTCGCTACAGAAGCAACTTTTCCGCCCTTTGAATTTGAACAAGGGGGACAATTAACTGGATTTGATATCGATTTAATGCGAGCGATTGGTAAAGAAGCTAATCTCAATATTGACTTGAGAAATTTACCCTTTGATGGCATTATTCCGGCTCTACAAGCAAGAACAGTGGAAGCCGCTATTAGTGGCATGACCATCACCCCCGAACGCGCCCAAGCGATATCTTTTTCTCGACCTTATTTTAAAGCTGGTTTAGCGATCGCTGTTCGGGAAGATAATAAGACGATTAAAAATTTTGAAGACTTAAAAGGCAAAAAAATTGCCGTCCAAATTGGCACAACGGGAGCCTTAGAAGCGACAAAAATACCGGGAGCAGTGGTTAGTCAATTTGACTCGGCGGCCTTAGCTTTGCAGGAATTAATTAATGGTCGAGTTGAGGCGGTAGTTAACGATAAACCCGTGACTTTGTATGCCATTAAAGAAGCGGGTTTACGGGGAGTAAAGGTGGTCGGAGAATTATTAACGGAGGAATTCTACGGCATTGCTTTACCCAAAAATTCCCCCTATCTCCAGTTAATTAATGATGCTCTCGGTCGAGTCATAGAAAGTGGTCAGTACGATGTTATTTTTCGGCAATGGTTTGGAGAAAAACCGCCGGTCTTACCTTTAGTTGCCCCAGCTGTAAAGAATTTACAGAAATCGAGTTTTAATTGGGGGAGAATTTTCTATAACCTGATTGTTAAAGGGGTTCCCTGGACAATTCTGTTAACGGTTCTGTCTTTTCTTTTCGGGTTAATCGGTGGAACTTTAGTGGCCATTGCGCTGATTTCTCCCTACAAATGGTTAAAAATAATTTGCCGCATCTATGTGGATTTCTTTCGGGGAACACCGATGCTGGTGCAATTATTCTTGATCTATTTTGGTTTGCCCGGGTTGTTCCGAGAAATTGGCTTAAATATTGACTTAGATCGTTTACCGGCGGCCTTATTTGCCCTAAGTTTAAATGTGGCGGCCTATTTAGCTGAAATTATGCGCGGCGGTATTCAATCGATCGATAATGGTCAATGGGAAGCTTGTTCTAGTTTAGGAATGTCCCCGGTGCAAACCATGCACGAGGTAATTTTTCCCCAAGCTTTTCGCCGGATGTTGCCACCCTTGGGGAATGAATTTATCACCCTAATTAAAGATACCAGTTTAGCGGCAGTAATCGGTTTTGAAGAATTATTCCGCCAAGGTCAATTAATGGTAGCCACTACCTATAAAGCTTTCGAGATTTATATCGCTGTTGCTTTAGTTTATTTGGTTTTAACTACCCTTTCCTCTGTGGTATTTAAGCGCTTAGAGATTTCTATGGATCCCCTACATAAATCTAAACAGGAACAGAAAGCCTAAGATAGCGATCGAGATGAAAAGTTTTCGGGGATGAATTAGCTTTGATACCCGATTTTTTTGACGATGATCGATATTTCAAGCATTAAACTATAGCAAATCGAGCAAAGGACAGTTAGGGTAGAAAGAAAGAAGTTTTATAGTTGCACACGGGGTTAGAGATAGCGGGGTAATTTACCAGAATGTCTGGAGAAACCGTCACACATCCCCCAGAAACTGTCTTAAAGGAGATCTAAAGACAGCACTTTTGTCAGCGCACAAGTCCTAGTTTTGATCAAATACTGGCAACCAACTCTTGAAAAGCTAAAAATATGCCTAGAAATCACCACCGAACTCTTGAGGGAGCGAGCGCAGTATATCTGGCCCCAAAGTTGTCTTACCAGTTTGTACTAACCAACGTTCCAAGTTACGATTCGCATCGATAAACTTTTGGGATGAGTCTCCCTTGTATCCGACCACTAATCCATCCGAACAAACGATCCACTCGAATCCAGCGATCGCACCTTGGGGATTACTGAGGATCACCCCTCGATAACCCAAATTGCCACTAGGTTCACCAGCGTTGGTAGGGGACAAACGCTGCAGTCGCTGGAGTAGTTCCTGACTATCGCGCTCGTTAAGAGTCCAATGGGGATTGGGACGACCACTAAATATATCGAGTTCTACTTGCACAATGGCCTCCACTGTCTGAGTGTAAACTATTAGGCCGAGCAGGCAAAAGAGGGGTACGGCGATCGCTACAATTGCTGCCACCTTTCCCCTCCTTCCCTCGGGTTCTACCTTAGCCATCTAACTGACCTGAGTTGAAACGTTTAACGAATTTTTTGGCTCTTACAAGTATAGAAATAGCCGCAAAATTGCGTATAAATTCCGCGATTACAGGTTTCGGGATTTGTAATCACCCGGTTACTATTATCAACATTTCTGACCGGCGTGGAACCAGGTTTATGACTCCAGAAACCCTCTTTATTCAGTCGATACCAGTGGAAATCTCGTCCTGGAGCTATAACTAGGGCGACCAGATAGCGAGGGGCTTCGGAGGCGGGGAAACAATTATAACGTACGTGTAAGCCATCACACAGGGAAGCTCGGGTCACTTCCGCACAGGTGAGCGAGCGGTAGATATTACCACAACCGCGCCCGGGTTGGGCAAAGGTATCGGTGCGTTTGTTACTGGCGTAATTGTAGCAGTTATTGTTCCGCAGGATAGTTGCGTTGTTGTTCCAGAAACTGGGATTATAAGCTCCCAATTCGTATTGGCAGGCGGCCTTGGGGGTTTCGAGGGGCATTTCGACAGCTTCGGGGGATAATTCTAATCCTTCCGTATCGAGGAGTGTCAAGCGCTCACCTACATATAATTGTTCCTGCAAAAACCCCTGTAGATCTGCATCTAAAGATAGAGCTTCTTCTTCAGGGGTCATTCTGGTGGTTATTTCAGCACTATTCATTAAACCGAGCAGTCTTTCGGCAATAGCATTAGCTTTAGAACTGATAGCATACTGTCCAGCCGCTAGATAAATACTCTCAGACAGATTGTAATTGCGGCCTAACTCATCGTTGAGGGGTTCTACTAAAAATCCCCGTAATCCTAGACCAGCGTTGGCTGGTGCCGATTTAGCGATGACACTAGCATTATTAGCAATTTCCCGCAGGATAGTGCGAATTTCCTGTTCATCGCTGATAATCCACTCCGGATTCGCTCGTCCAGAATATACATCCGCAGTAATTTTTAACATCTTTTTTCCCTTTCTTTGAAGTAAACAACCTTGTCTTAGGTGTTCAGTGACTTGTCCCACGAGTGTCAGATTTATACACTCGCCAAAGTGACTTGCTCCCAGATGATCCCACCATACATTTAAGAAAATACGGGAGCATCTCTCTTAGGTCATAAGTAGAAATACTTAAGGAGTAATACCATTTTTAAAAAAGGATGTTACACTCGGTGACGGGACAATGTATGCAGTAAAAAGGCAATGAGTGGACTCCCCAATCTTAATATTGCTGAGTCAGTAGAAGACTTAAAATCCTTACTAAAGCAACAAGTAATCTCTTTAAATTGCTAAAGTACAATCCTTATATATACTAAAAATTCGGCTCTTCTAGGTTCTGTGTGAGGATGGTATAATGGTAATACAGAACAGGAGGTGGGTTATGTGGATAAATTTTGAGCAAATCCTCGATTTACCAAATGTAACAGTGGTAAATTATCAAACAAAGGAATTATTTCCCAAAGCTACAATTGTCTATGACCGTTTTCATGTAATGGATATTATCAATGGGGAGCTTAATGAATTAAGAAAGTTAATCATGAAAAAGGATTACCCCGCTTGGGAATAGCCTAGTAAATGAAAGAAGAAATTAGACAAATTCATCAAGGTTGTAAGACGTTCAGAGGTGCTGAGAGAAAATTGTAAAAATGGATAAGAATAGGCGGAATATTAGCTCAAAGTAGTGCCAAGATGCTTCAAAAGCATTTGGGGGGTATCTGTAATTACTTTGAAAATCAGACAACCAATGGATTAACTGAGGGAATGAATACCAAAATAAAGCTTATTAAAAGAGTAACAAAAAGTAACACACGAGAACCAGAAGAGCCTAGGTGAAAGTCAATCAGTCGGTCGAACCCGCATTTCTAGAGGCAGAAACCAGCCAAAAAGCCCCTAAACCGGAGGTAAGAACCACGACAATAATTAACCCGACCACTAACCAACTATTTTTAGGAAATGGCTGTTTTGAAGCAGTAACGGTGATAGGAGGGGTTAAATACAGAAGCCAAAAACCTAACTAATATTATCCAAAATTACTCATGACTTGTGCTATAATTGTTTTGTGAGTAAGTTAGCCATATCGGAAGCCGCTAAATTGAAAGGTGTAAGCGTATCGACGTTAAGGCGTTGGGAGTCTGAAGGTAAACTAATTCCAGAACGGACTGCTAATGGGCATCGTCGTTATACAATTTCTCAGTTGCTTGGTTTAAAAGAGAATCTCTCTTATACTGTTGGCTATTGCCGTGTTTCTAGTCATGACCAAAAGAAGGATTTAGAACGTCAAAAAGAAGTTGTCGAACTGTTTTGCGCTCAAAACGGTTGGCAAGTTGAAATTATAGACGACCTAGGTTCAGGACTTAACTACAACAAAAAAGGATTAAAGCGATTAATTCGGTTGATTGTTGATAGTAAAGTAGAGAGATTAGTCTTAACTCATAAGGATAGATTACTTAGATTTGGTAGGGAATTAATATTTAGTCTGTGTGAGCAATTCGGGACTGAAGTTGTCATTATTAATCGAACTGAAGACAGTACATTTGAGGAGGATTTAGCAGAAGATGTCTTAGAGATTATTACGGTATTTTCCGCTAGATTGTCTGGCTCTAGAAGTCATAAAAATAGAAAAATCGTAGAGGAGTTAAGAGACGTTGCTACTAGGATTTAAGACTGAGTTAAAACTAAATAATCAACAACGCTCATTATTAGCCCAACACGCAGGAACCGCACGTCATGCTTGGAATTGGGGTTTGGCTTTAACCAAGCAAATTTTAGACCATAGTCAAGCTAACCCTGATGAAAAAATCAAGTTTCCTACGGCTATCGACCTTCATAAATGGTTGGTAGCATTGGTAAAATCAGAGCATGATTGGTATTATCAAGTGTCTAAATGCGCCCCCCAATGGGCGTTAAGAGCTTTATCCGATGCTTGGAAAAGATGCTTCAAGAAGATAGCCAAACCACCAAATTTCAAGAAAAAAGGTAAACAGGATAGTTTCACTTTAGATGGGAGCATTAAAGTGGCCCATCAAAAGATAAAAGTTCCTGTGATTGGTTGGTTAAAAACCTACGAGCGGCTACCCTATGGATACCAGCCAAAATCTGTCACTATTAGTAAAAAAGCTAATAGGTGGTTTATTGGTTTTAAGATTGAAGCTGAACAGCAAACAACCAATAAAACTTATGATGTAGTTGGTTGTGATCTGGGAATTAAATCTTTAGCTACTTTATCGACAGGTGAGACGTTTGAAGGCTCTAAAAGTTATCGTAAATACGAAAAACAATTAGCCAGACTTCAATACTTGAACCGACATAAAGTAAAAGGCTCAAATAATTGGAACAAAGCCCAACGGCCAATAGCTAAACTTCATTTTAGAATAGCCAATATCCGTAAAGATACGTTACATAAACTCACCACTTATTTAGCCAAGAACCACGGCAAGATAGTAATTGAGGATTTAAATGTGTCTGGGATGATGGCTAATCACAAATTAGCTAAAGCCGTTCAGGATATGGGTTTTTACGAGTTCCGAAGACAACTTGATTATAAAACTCAGTTGTATGGTTCGGAATTAATCATAGCCGATAGGTGGTTTCCTAGTAGTAAAACCTGTTTTAATTGTGGGTACAAAAAAGAGTCTCTATCTTTAACTGAAAGAGTTTTTGAGTGTGAACAATGCCATGTAGTTTGCGGTCGAGACTTGAACGCTAGTCTAAATCTAGCTTCTTTGGCGGTGAGTTCCACCGTGTCAGCTTGGGTCGTAGATAGTGCCGACACTACTACAATGAAGCAGGAAGTTAACGTCAAATTTGCTCATGAGTAGATTTGAGTAGGTTTAATAGAACGGTGACTGAGACTTCTTCCTTAACCCGCAGCGAAGGGGAGGGGGGTCTAACCAGACGGGGACGAACCGGAATCACGAAGGAGGGTTTCTCGACGGGATTCCTCTCGAAACTCTCTACCACTTTTTCTAATCTTCTTCCCTGAGCAACTACTGTCTCGATTTCCTGACGTAATTGCCGATTACTCTTGACAAGTTGCTGGTTTTGTGCTTCCAGAGACTCCACCCGTGCCTGAGTGGCCTGCAATTCTTGGACTAATTCTCGATAGACGGAGAGGGGAACCGAGGGGCGACCAGTGCAACTCTGGGGTACTTGGGGGGAAATGCGCGGCGTAGTGGTCATGAATTGACTAATTTAGGGCTTTTAAAGAGTAAAAATGACCCACTGGACCGGTTCCGCGACCAATAGCGAGGGAATGCTCAAGGGCGTTAGTAACGTAATCCTTGGCCTTTTTCACCGCTATTTTCAGGTCATCACCCAAAGCAAGGTTAGCAGCGATCGCCGCTGACAGGGTACAACCAGTCCCGTGAGTATTATTGGTTTCGACGCTTCTGGTCTTAAAAGTTTCCCATTCTTCCCCATCAAAGCAGATATCAACCCCACGCAGCCGCCCTTTCATACCGCCACCTTTCACTAATACCGGTGTGGCCGACTTCTGGAAAATAATTGCGGCGGCCGCTTTCATCGCCTCAAAATCATTGATCTCAATGCCACTTAAAAGCTGTGCTTCGTAACGATTAGGGGTAATAATCGAAGCCAGAGGAATTAAACTATCAAAAAGACTATCTACAGCCCGATCATCAATTAATTTGGCTCCCACCCGCGAAACCATAACCGGATCCACCACTAAACTGGTTAAACGCCAGCGCTCGATCGCCTCGGCCACTGCTTCGATAATCTCGCTGCTGAACAGCATTCCCGTCTTGACCGCTGACACACCGATATCCCTGACCACGGCATCGATTTGGGCCGTTACCATTTCTGGACTTAAGGACTCGACGCGCTCGACCCCCAGGGTATTTTGGGCGGTAACGCAGGTAAGGGCGCTGGTGCCGTGAACTCGATGGAAGGCGAAGGTTTTCAAATCAGCTTGAATTCCCGCGCCGCCACCACTATCGGAACCGGCGATGGTGAGGGCAATGGCAGTCATAGGAGGTTAGCGATCAAAAGGACGACGACGTTGCAAGAATTCGGGGATATCTAACCCCGCCGGTTTTGGTGGTTCGGGAGTGGGTGCTGGACTGGGTGCGGGGGTATTGATCACCACCTTGCTACCGGTGGGACGAGAGGGGGAATCGCCGGAAAAACCGGTGGCAATGACGGTAATTCTGACTTCTCCCTGCATTTTCTCGTCAATTACTGCCCCAAAGATGATATTAGCGTTGGGATCCACCACTTCATAGATAATTTCGGCGGCGGCATTGACTTCGTGTAGGGTTAGATCTTGACCGCCGGTGATGTTAAAGACCACACCTTTCGCCCCTTCGATCGAGGATTCCAGTAACGGTGAGGATATAGCCGCGATCGCGCCTTCCTTAGCCCGAGATTTTCCCGAACCGATGCCGATGCCCATTAGGGCCGAACCCGCATCGGCCATCACTGCCCGCACATCGGCGAAATCCACATTTACCAGACCGGGGATAGTGATAATATCCGAGATACCCTGTACCCCTTGCCGCAGCACATCATCAGCGACCCGAAAAGCCTCCTGTAGGGGAGTGTCGGCGGGTATTACCTGTAATAACTGGTTATTGGGGATAATAATCAGGGTATCGACCCGACTTTGTAAACCGCCCACCCCCTCATCGGCCTGATTAGTGCGACGACGACCCTCGAAGGTAAAGGGACGAGTCACAACTCCCACGGTCAAACAGCCGATTTCTTTGGCAATTTCGGCCACAATTGGAGCGGCCCCCGTTCCCGTGCCGCCGCCCATGCCGGCGGTAATAAAGACTAGATCGGTTCCTTCCAATGCTTGGGCGATTTCATCCCGAGATTCTTCCGCCGCTTTCTGTCCGATCGCCGGATTGCCCCCCGCCCCTAGGCCACGGGTTAATTTTGTCCCGATTTGTAACCTCTGGGGGGCGGAGGAGTGGGCCAGGGCTTGGGCGTCGGTGTTAATTGCCCAAAATTCGATTCCAGTCACGCCACTGGCGATCATGCGGTTAACGGCGTTACAGCCCCCACCGCCGACCCCGATCACCTTGATCTTGGCGACATTACTTGGCACGATGCGATTACTACGACTTTCTTCTCGGGGTGTCATCTGTGATTCATGGGGGCGAGTAAATAATACTCCAGCATTATTCTGAGAGTAATGATTATCTTCGCTCATAGCTGAACTGGCATAATCGTTACTGTTCAGATTGGGATAGGTGGGAACGATTTCATTAATCGATGTCATTGGAATTGGAACACTCTTAGTACAAGCTTCTGTTATTGGTTTGATGAATCAGAGATGCAATGTTAACACTATCACTAATATTATGTCGGTTCCAGTATCTACATTATCAGTTTCTGGTTCAGAAAATCATAATTTGGGGTTTTTGGCAATACATAAAGGGAATAATTGCGGTTATTTGCTGATCAATTCCAGTTAATCCCTACCTGTTGCCTTTACTTTGGCAACGATAGGGGCTGGCTGCGGTTTTAATTGTACAGTGGGAGCATCAGGATTGCTCAGGTCAATGTAGAGAATTCGCTCTAGAGGTATCTTGGATGACAATGGCCGCGATTGTACGAGAGCGGTTAATTTTTCGGGCAATCTATCTTTATAAAAACCTAAATAGACCTGTCCCAGTTCAGTTTTTAGTACAAGATTACTAGGGTTGCGCCAATCGATGGCGGTAACTTTAATCGATAAGTTATCAACTAAGGGATAAATTTTTTGCCACTGTTGTTGATATTGTCGGTCGTAACCAAGCACTTCTAGGCTAGGTAATTGGGTTTTGGGCAGAGTTCGACCATAATAGTTTTGAGGAATTATCGTTCCCGAGGCATCTAAAAAACCTTGCTGTTGATGGGAACGCCAACGGGCCACAGGTTTTCTTTCTTGAATAGAAACAATCACTTGCGGGGGTAATAATTGCCGCTCGATCTTAACGTCGGCAATAGCGGGAATAGCCGCTAATTTTTCTCGCAATTGATGGGTAGGTAATTCCCAGAGAGACAGAGGATAGCTTAATTTTAGCCAAGCACGAATCGACTCGGGCGACATTAATTCCGTGCCGGCGATTTCCACCTGTCCGGCCTTGGTAATTGTCCAATAGGGCGAAGTCATCCCCCAAGCTAATCCCGTCGCTAAACCACTAACCACCAGAAACCGACCGAGGGCTTGCCATACCTTTGATCGCCTTTGGTGGCGCAGGTTTTGTCGTTTTTGTTCCAGGGAGAGGGAAGAAAGGATTTGATCACTCATAGGGAAAATCCGGGACAGTTTTGCTGTTATCTTAGGTCGCGAGGTGGGCTGCTGGCAACTCGATCGCCACTCAAGTAATCAGTTTGACAAAGAAAGAGATAATCAATGTTATAACAGTATTAGTCTCCAGGCGTTCTTTTGTCTGTCTCCGGGGAACCTAAACGCTCCTTTTTGCCAAGATATTTCGACGGTCAGCCAGAAAGAGCGTTCCAGCAAGAACAGCCTAATTTATCCGAAAATTACCTATGGTTATCAACAAACGCGGACTTGTTCTCGGTGCTACAGCAGTGGTCCTGTCTACCGTCGCCGTCACGGGGGCGGGATTCCGTCTCTCCCAAAGTCAAGCTTTTTTTCAGGAAAGTCCCAAGGAAACCGTTGATGAGGTTTGGCAGATCATCAACCGCACTTATTTAGATGGTACTTTTAATCAATCGGACTGGAACGCCATCCGCAATCAGTATTTAAATCGTTCCTACAAAAATCAAGAGGAAGCATACACCGCTATCCGCGAGATGTTGAAAACTCTCAATGATCCCTATACCCGTTTTATGGATCCCAAAGAGTTTAACAATATGAAGATCGATACATCGGGAGAATTGACTGGGGTAGGAATTCAACTGACCAAAGATGAGAAAACTAAGCAGTTAGTCGTGGTTTCACCCATTGAAGATACTCCCGCTTCTAAAGCTGGTGTGCTGCCTAAAGATGTGATTATCGCTATCGATGGTAAATCTACCGAAGGCATGGAACTCGATCAAGCGGTGAGCATGATCCGCGGCAAAGTGGGGACAAGCGTTAAGATCACCATTCAACGGGGTGAGGAGAAGAAAGAATTGACTCTTACCCGGGCCAAAATTGAAATTCACCCGGTACGCGCTCACACGGAAAACACCCCGATCGGTAAAGTCGGTTATATCCGTCTTAATCAATTTAGCGCCCAAGCTAGTGGCGATATGAGTCAAGCGATTCGCGAATTGGAAGCTGAAGGGGTGAAGGGTTATATTCTCGATCTGCGTTCCAACCCCGGCGGTTTACTCTACGCCAGCATCGAAATCGCTCGGATGTGGATACCTGATGGTTTAATTGTCTCTACGGTCGATCGCAAAGGGGTGACGGAACGTCAACGGGCTAATAATCAAGCTTTGACTAATAAACCCTTGGTTGTCCTCGTCGATGGGGGTTCCGCTAGTGCTAGTGAAATTCTCTCGGGGGCTTTACAGGATCATGATCGGGCGGTTA
The DNA here is from genome assembly GCA_007096045.1 of Microcystis novacekii Mn_MB_F_20050700_S1. Taxonomy (GTDB): domain Bacteria; phylum Cyanobacteriota; class Cyanobacteriia; order Cyanobacteriales; family Microcystaceae; genus Microcystis; species Microcystis novacekii. Next base: position 40,468 of record SFAU01000122.1, read on the forward strand.
TTGTCGGTACGAAAACCTTTGGTAAGGGATTAGTGCAATCGGTACGCAGTCTCAGTGACGGTTCGGGATTAGCGGTGACAATTGCCAAGTATCTCACCCCCAACGGACGCGACATCAATAAAGATGGTATTCATCCGGATGTGGAGTCGGAACTGAGCGAGGAAGAGCGCAAAAATCTTCAACAGGAACGGGAGCGGGTGGGAACCTTCCAGGATCCTCAATTCAAGAAGGGTTTTGAAATCTTGGAAAAAGAAATCACTGAAGGCAAGAAAACGCCCACCAATACCGCTAAACAATAGGTTGACATTTGCCCGCTCGAATTAAACCCACCCGACGGGCGATCGCTTCTCCCCGCTCGGCAAAAGGACCCCAGTATTGACCATTAACTGGGGTTTTTCCGTTTTCTAGGGCTATAATCTGACAAATTCCCGTATTTTCCTGGACAATGTACCAGTTTTGTGCGCTATTATCCATAGATTTTTCTCCTTATACCTCAAAACCTAGGGTTGATTCATAGTAGGGTTGATTCATGAATCAACCCTACCCCAAACCCCAAACCCCAAACCCCACACCCCACACCCTACACCCTACACCCCACACCCCACACCCCACACCCCACACCCCACACCCTACACCCCACACCCTGCCCCCACGAAAAACTTTTTGCCGCAAACCCGAAGTAAAAAATTTTGATCAACTTCTTGACAAAACCAGGGAGATAAATGCTAATATTAAAAAGGTCTGTCCAATGGGGATTAGCCAAGCGGTAAGGCAGCGGGTTTTGGTCCCGCCATTTCCTAGGTTCGAATCCTAGATCCCCAGTTTAAGATTTTTTATCCCTAATCGGCCAATGATTGAGAATATCCTCGATCAAAACTTCCTTGAGCCAAATACGACCGATAAGCGCCAGGGGAACCGCCAGAAATAACCCTAAAAAGCCAAAAACCGAGGCAAAAAACAACTGGGCCAACAGGGTAAAAGCGGGTAAGAGCTTGAGCGACCGCACTGTTAAAATGGGCAACGGTGGATGATGGTCGAAATATTGAATTAACAGATAAATACTGCTGTAGAGTAGTAAAACCGCCCAGGGTTGCCAGGGAGCTTCCAGAAGGGCGATAGAAAAGGGTAAAATCGTGCTTAGAACCGGCCCGAGGTTGGGGATAAAGGTGAGAAATCCTGCCAGGATAGATTGGGAAAAAGCGAGGGGAATGCCAATCAGGGATAGACCCAAGCAACTGCCCAAGGTCATAATCAACATATGACAGAAAATCCCTTTCAGCCAAGCTTTTAAATCTTGATCGCACTGTTCTAGGATTGATCGTACTCTAGGACGGTAGAAAGCGGGAAATAAACGCAGAAAACAACGGCGGTAAGCGGCAGGATCGGCGAGAATCATCAAGCTCAGGGCAATAATTAGCAGTAAGCTGAGGATAATGCCGAAAGTACCGTAAAAAATGCTCAAACCCCGGCCAGCAATTTGGTTAATTAGGGGTTGTAATTGAGCCAGCAGCGTTTTAAAGTCTGGGAAGACAGTGGCCAGACTAGGATCGAGATAATCCTCAAGACTATGGACTTGTCCCCAGAGTCTTTCTATAGCTTGGGGAAGTAAACTAAATAATTGGCGAAATTGTTGGACTAAAGCGGGTATAATCCCCACAAAAATACCGATAATACCAATAAAGAAGCCAAAAAGAGTGATAATTAGGGCTTGGGAACGCTTGAGGTGATGACGCTGCCACCAAGTCACAGCCAAATTTAAAATCTGAGCCAGAAGAATCGCCATCAATGATAATAAGAGAATCTGTCGAATCTGCCAGAGAATCAGCAGACAAAAGACTAACAGGACTAAACCGAGGCTGCTGCCAAAAGTCATGATCAGTAAGGAGAAAAATTCCTAATCAGTTATTGTCCGTCTCCAGAGGGCAAAAACCGTGAGCAGAAAAGGGGTAAAAACCAGAATTAAAGTGTTAAGAGGACTGGGAGCGATCGATAATAAAGGGGCAAGATATTTAATTCCCAGGGAAATTAAAGCCGATATCAAGATTATTTTTATAATAAAGCCGCTCATAGATCGGTGTTTAGGTGACACAAGCACTATCTTATCGCTGAAGAGGGTAAAAATCGGTCAAAATGTGGCAATCATCCCCCATCGGTCTTATTAATACTATAACTAACTCCCTACTGGCTGCTCCCCACTTTCAGTAGATGGAAAAGTTTTTGTCCAATAGCGATCGCTAAATGATAGGGGCTAAAAAATTAGGGATTTTTTTAGTATTTATGTACGCAGGCAACGACTAATGATAAGTAAAAGTTATCTATATCTAGATTGACTAATCAAAGAAAAAATCGCTCAAAAAAACATAAAAATGTTAGAATAAACTCAATAAACTTCAGCAATAAATTTGAAAATTGATTAACGAAAACCGCCAAATACTACTAACAGAATCAGAAACATTACCAACAACAATTGATTGTTTAATTCAACATATTC
>SFAU01000123.1 GCA_007096045.1 Microcystis novacekii Mn_MB_F_20050700_S1
TTAGACTTTTGGGGCTGAGTGTAATCCAGTCCGGAAATCCGAATTTATTGGCTTGTCCGATAGATTCAGGGTTACAGAAAGCTCCCGTTAAAGCGTCAGCTTAACGGGAGTAGATTACTCAAGATTTAGATTTTTCTATGTTGGTTGCCCCAAGCAAGTAGGTTGGTTTCTGGGAATGAAAGGAAGCCACCACGCTCTTACGCAGTTGCCCTATGAACCAACCTACCATCTTAAGTAGGGAGGCACAATTATTTGTAGGATGGGTTAGCGGTAGCGTAAACTATGCGGACGTTGGGTTTCATGCTTCAACCCAACCTACGTTCATCTTATATTTAATTCCACCCACCCACTCAAAGATTAAATTCTCTTTCTCAAACCAATACCCGCTAAACCCAAGGCTAACAGGGCAAGAGTAGAGGAAGGTTCGGGGATCGCACGGAACTGAATCTCTGAGAAGCCAATACGAGCGGTTGTGCCGATGCCATAGCTACTCGTGACATTAAACCTAACAAAAGAAGCATAGACTGGCGCAAAACTGACTACATCTGAGGGGATGAAAGAAGTAGTCGTATTAGCTCCTCTTGTTAAGGAAGTAGGAGCGCCGACTATATTAGTCCAAGTTGTACCATTGGTGGAGGATTGAATCGTTAGATTTCGAATCCCTTGAGCGGAAATTACCTGACTACCACCCATGTTCCAGAAAGTAAACCCGGCAAGATTATAGACACGCTTGAGATCAAAAGTGATAGTGCCTGAAGTTTGGCCCGCAACTGACCGCCAAGCATTTTGCACCGTTGACGTGAGGTGATTTCCAGTAAGACTTGGGACGTTAGCGGGCGGACCTTGCAGCCCTAATCCGTTGACGGTATTGGCTATATTCCAATTCACATCTGAAGTAACATTCGTCACTGTGGCAGTGACGTTAGGAATCAGGCCGATGGCTTGGGCGTTTTGTGCCACACCCAACATTAAGCCGAAAGTGGCAGTGGATAAAACAAGAGGTGTAATAGCGAGTTTCATTGGGAAGTCCCCTCAACATAAAGTTAAGTAAAGTTCAACGGATACAAAATACCCTAGCGTATTGTATTTTTTGTTTTTGTATCTGTCTGTCACTTTTGATACAGTTTTTTTGACTGTTTTATGGTAGCCGAACAAAGCGGGCGTGGCGAGACAGCCCATATCATATAGTGGTGGCGATGATCTGGGGGGAATCCCCCAATGTTGCCTAATGTGGGGGGAATTGGGCCAGGCAGCGATTCGGCGGCAGTGGTGAGCTATCCTGACTTACAGCGTTTCCCATCAGAGCCAAGTATAACCTAATTTAACCAGCTAAGACAAATTTTAACCACCTATCCTTAGATTAGCTGCATCTCAACAAGCAATTTAAATGCGCGGGCAGCTTATCGACGACCGACTCCCCAAAACGAAAACTTCCTCCCTCACCGTCAAGACGACTGTGACACAGCGGATTTAGGCTCAGTCTGGTACATCTTCTAAGTGGAAAGGCTTATCCCACATTTCTCACAAACTGAGGAAAGAACCTAATTTGGAAGTTAAAAGTTGAGATTATTTTAAAATAAGAGAAAATTGTAAATTTGCGGCGTAAAAATTTAACCAAATTAGCTAAAAAGTTGCTCACGCACGGAAAAACTTGAGTCAATTAGGAAAATTTTGCAGCCCCGATCTGACTGAATTTTTCAGCAGCCATTTATCCAAATATTTAGTTTAGTTATTTTTCAGACTTTTAGACTTATCCAGTGTCCGAAAGAGCTTGAATTCTCGAATAAGCTTCTGACCAGATATCTTGATAAGGGCAAGAACTAGCAATAGCGATTAAAATTCGTCTCACGCTAATTGTTATCCTGGCTCCCAATTTGAGGAGATTAAGACGAATGGTTCCTACTGTAGCTTTAGCCATAGAGGTTTTAGCTAAACAATGTTGACGAAAAGCCTGCATCAAAACATAAGCCATTGAAGACAACCAGAGTCTGAGTTGATTACTGGCAAAAGTCTGGGCTGAAGTTCGGTCAGCAAATAAATCTAGTTGTTGTTCTTTAAGTCGATTTTCCATCTCTCCCCTCGGACAATATTTATCTGTATAAAGTTTCGAGGGAGGAATTTTAGATGCAGGTAAAGAAGTGACAACATGACGAATTTTTAAGCCCTCACTTCCATAACAAACTTTAGTTACTACTCTCCTTTGACAACTCCATGACTTTTCGGTTCGGTAGCACAGAGAGCTCCCACCAAGTCGAGTTCGGCACTAAAGAAGGAACTTCTTCTAAATCTTCATTTTTCGCCAAAAGGGACTCCATTAATTCAACAACTGGTTCAAGTCTTTGTTCATAATCCTTTTTGGCTTTCTCAATTGTATCTAAAGCTCTCAACTTTAATTGGTTATTAGTTGCCATAGCTATTACATAATCTACTTTTTGCTCATCCTCACAGAATTTCATTATCTCTTCACGACCATAAGCACTATCTGCACGAACTAGGATGTGGGTATCTGGCCAGTTTTCTCGGATTAGACCGATAACTCGCTGTAATTCTTCTAAGGCTCCCTCCGCTGGGTCTACATTAGAAGACCTCAGTTTAGCTACTAATAGGTGATGACCACAGAAAATGTATAAAGGGGCGTAACATACTCCTCGATAATACTTATTGAAGAATGCTCCTTCTTGGTTCCCATGGACTTGGTCATCTGTCACATCCAGGTCTAAAATAATACTTTTTGGCGGTTTTTGATAAGACTGGAAAAAAATATCAACGAAAGCTTTTTCCAGTTTTTCAGGTAAGAGTTCTATTTTATGATAGCGACTTTTTTCTTGGTTAATAATAGTCTCTGGGCAATATTCTAATCGGTTGATGGTACTTTTCCCAGCTAATCCCGCTTGGTTTAACTCAATAAAGTTAAGCTTTTCTAAGGCTATAGCTAAAGCTGGGTCATGACGTAATTTATCATGGTCATTGACATCTTCATATCCTAAAATGATGCCATAAACTCTCTGTGCTAGTAAATGGTGAAGGGAATAATCTAGATAGGAGACATGACGATAATCTCGAAAGCATTCAGCAAATTGAGTGGTGATTTTTAACTTCTTGTCTAACTCTGCCATTAAGACAATCCCCGCGTCCGAGGTGATTTTACCTCCTTCAAAATTGGCGATTATGTTTCTTCCTTTTAACTGGCCAAAGTTGAATTGATTGGGGAGAGACTGGTCTGAACTAGGTGTCATAAAATCGAACCTTTAAAAGCGCAAACATAACTCAATTATAACTGATTTTAAGGCCAAGTTTTGAGGAATTTGTGACCCAGGTACAGTTTATTTAATTAATTTGCGGAAAGTTTCCGCAAATTAATTCCTTTTTTCTCAAGTCTAATTGATGACGATGTCTTGTTAAATTCTCACAACACACTGTCGTTGGGGGAGCTGGGCTAAAATCGGGTTCAAATCTATACTGGGTAGGGCTTTCAGACACTCCATTCTCTTGCTTTGTGAGAAATGCGGGTTATCCAATAAGCTAAGACGTATTTAAATCGCTTATTCTTAGATTAGCCGAATCTCCCCCAATCCCTTTACTATTGCCTCTTGCCTCGTCTCAACAAGCAATTTAAAGCGCGGGCAGCTTATCAGTTGGCTCCTCTTAACTAGCCTAGACATTAGTAGCTTTGAATCGGCGATAAACTGCGTGCGCTGGTATAGTTATCGCTGGTTGATAGAACGCTATCATTTTGTTTTAAAAAGTGGTTGTGGCTTAGAAAAACTGCAATTAGAAATGGGTCATAGAATCGAGATAGCCTTAGCTACCTATTCAATTGTAGCTTGGAGATTTCTCTGGTTAACTTATCAAGCACGCTTACACGGAGAGGAGAGTTGTGAAAGTTTTTTGGAAGAACATGAATGGCAATCTTTGTGTGCCACTATTCCTAAAAATGTCCCGCCGCCTGAAAAGCCGCCCTCCTTTAGAGAAGCGGTTAGAATGATTGCTTCTCTTGGGTTTTTTTTAGGGAGAAAAGGCGACCCTTCGGCTTCTCTCAGGCTTCGGCCGTGAGACTTCGGCGTGATCTCATCCGAGAAAGCGAACCATTCGAGAAAATAATCGAAGAGTTAACGAAACGATTAATTGCCAAAAAGGGAAAAGCGGATGCACGAGCGATGTTTCCCATTGACTCAACAACAATCACCTTAACGAGTAAATTATTGTGGGAGAAAGGATGGCATCAAGTCAAGCTGTTTTCAGGTCTTAATAGTATCACGACAACTGTAGAGGGAATCGTGAGCCATTTCGGACAGGATCATGACTCGCTCATAAGGAGAGAAAACGGTAGAAGCGATCCACGTAAATGGAGTGGGGGCAATGAATCGAGGGTTTGCTTCTCGTCTGAGAACTATCAAATTATTAGAAGAAAAAGATCAACACTTTATTCTAAGAGTTAAAAATAATATGACTCTGGAAATGCTGAAAAATGGAGGGTGTAAACTGGGAAAAGGAAAAAGGCAAGTGGAGGTAAGAGTGGCGGCTTTCTGTGACCTAGAAAGTCAGACTGAATTTCGGATAGCAACGGATTTACCTTTAGAAGGGGAAGGGGCGGTCAGCAATGAAGAAATTGGGGAAATGTACCGACAAAGATGGCAGATATAACTCCTGTGGAAGTTCTTAAAAATGCAGCTTAAACTCGACCACCTCATCACCAAAAATGAAAAGGGAATTCGGATACAAATCTATAGCTGTATTATCGCCTACCTAATTTTGCAATTAATTGATATTGCGGAAGATTTGGGAAAAAGCTTATTACCGACATTCCGCACATCTTCATATATTTTTATATATTTTTACATTCCCCAAGATGTTTTTACGAAAAACTGTCATTGGAGAAACTACTATTAAGAACTATTTTCAATAATTGATTTTTTCTGAGAAAACAAATTACAATTCTTCACCTTGATAAAAATCCATCATTGTAGCTATAATCCTTACTGGCAATGGCTGGTAAGCAATGTATTAGTAAAAATCATCAATTGAATGTTAAGAAGTGCGGAAGGTGGGTTATTAGATAAACTCCGCTATTTACAGAGTTTTATGTGTCAACATATCAGCTATGTACACTGGGTTAGGAAAATTGTCTATTCAATTTGAAAAATGGCGTTTTGGGGTTGTTATGTTTTTAAATGTAAAGCTTTGTTACGAGATTCAACGTTTCTGAATTAGAGGGAATCGAAGATAGGGAATCGATCTACTTCCGGGGCCACGGTTATGCGAGATTACAGGAATGGAGGAAAGCGCGTCGGGAATGGAAAAAGATCGAGCGACAGGAAATTAAAGAACAGATAGAGCTGCTCACCCGATATAGCCAAAAGGAAAAATTAACTCTACAGAAGGAAATAGAAGAACTAATTGAAGAAGAGAAACTAGAATTGGCCAGATCGAAAAGCGAGGTGTTTTTAGAGAAATTCGGCGATGACCCTCAAGTTAGCCAGAACTTAAGCAATCATAAGCTAAAACGCATCTAAGATGCGTTTTAGCTTACTTGAGTATCTGATCGATCGAACCAAAGAAGACCTAAATTACTAAGTAGGAAGGCACAATTATTTGTAGGATGGGTTAGCGCACTTCGTAACATAATCGGGCGTTGGGTTTCATGCTTCAACCCAACCTACGTTCATCTTATATTTAATTCCACCCACCCACTTACCTGCAACTTCGCGATCTTTGCCGTCGCGATACTGTTGCCCTAGAGTTATTACGCGATCATCCTGTAGAGGGAATCCATATCGACGGGTTAACCATTTATTACCTCTAAACAAGAATAGATAACCCGCTCTCAGAAACCTATGATTATCTGGAAAACCTAGGATAATCTGTTCTGTTCCTGCTTCGCCGAATCCCAATAGCCTAAGCTAATGGTTTGTGTGACTCTCCACAGGCGTTGACGGTAGAGCTTACCGCCAGAGACTCAAGATTGATAGCCGCATTCAAGTCTCTATCAATCTGAGTTCCACACTTTTGACAATGGTATGTCCTTTCTGATAGGGGCATCTTCTGTTGATTGCCACAGTGAGAACAGCTCTGGCTAGAAGGAAACCATCTATCAGCCATTATCAATTTACTGCCATACAACTGGGTTTTATACTCCAATTGACGACGGCATTCGTACAGTCCAGCATCAGCAATTGCATTAGCCAGTCTGTGATTTCTCAACATTCCTGAGACGTTTAAATCCTCGAACACGATGACGCTGTGGTTCTTGGCTAACCATGATGTTAGTTTGTGGATAGTATCATTGCGGATGCAATAAATTCTGTAATGCACTCTAGCTAAAACTTTAACGGCTTTTTTCCTCTTGTTAGAACCTTGGGCTTTACGACTGACAGCACGTTGTAAATGAGCCAGTTTTTGCTTTAATTTACGATAAGCTTTAGCGTTTTTAAATACTGTACCATCACTACATACTGCTAAAGATTTAATTCCTAGGTCAACTCCAATAGCCTCCCGTTGTTTGATGGTAGGATGGACTTCAACATCTATCTTGAAAGCGATAAACCATCTATCAGCTTTTCTAGTTATTCTGACACTTTTAATCCCTCCTGTCGGTAGTTGTTCATAAGTCTTGACCCACCCGATTACAGGCAGTTTGATTCTGTTAGACTCTACTTTGATTGAGCCTTCGAGATAAAACCGATCTTTTACGCCTTTTTTCTTAAACTTGGGGGATTTGGCTATCTTCTTAAAACATCTATCCCAAGCTATCCTTAAATCTCTTAACGCTTGTTGAGGGGCGCACTTAGAAGATTCAGACAACCACTCGTTAACAGACTTGACTTCTGCGACAAATCTTTTATGAAGGTCAATAGCTGTAGGGAATTTCTGTTTGTTCTCGGGATTATTCCGGTTATAGTCTAAAATTTCTTGGGTTAGAGCCACACCCCAGTTCCAGGCCAATAAGTGCGCAACCAGCGTGTTGAGCCATCAGAGATTGTTGTTTGTTGTTAAGTTTTAACTCAGTCTTGAAGCTCAACATTTTTCCTTGTCTCCTCGTAAAGCTTATCCCCTTCTGCCGCTAACCCCTTCATTAACTGCTTGTGCTTTTTGCTTCTAGAGCCGTATAATCACAGCACTAAATACTGTGATTATCTCCAGAACATCTTGCGCTAATTCCTGTTCAAAGCTTGGTTGCTCTCCTTTATAGATGATGATTATTTCTATGTCTTGTAATTCACATAAAGTGAATACCAGTTCAGAGCCAAAACGTAGCAGTCTATCCTTATGAGTTAAAACCCGTCGCTTAATCTGTTTTTTGAGAATTTTCTCCAAGAGAACCATCAGTCCTTTTTTGTGATAGTTCATCCCAGAGCCTAGATCTCTGATTATTTCAGTTTTCCCGCCTTTAGCTGCACAATAAGCTTCTAACATGGCGTGTTGCCTATCTAGATCGGCTTTTTGGTCATGACTGCTAACTCTTGCATAACCTAACTGTTGGAGAATCTCCATTCTCTAGGTTCAATAACTGGTTTACGTCGTAATATCGAGTACCTCCTTGAGTTTTTCTCGCTGGCATAATTTCTCCAGTTACTTCCCATTTTCTGAGCGTATCTGGAGTTGTCCCCAAAATTTTAGCTGCTTCTCCTATCTTGACTAATCTTTTTTCCATAACTAGAGATTACCATAGATTAGACAAGATTACAAGACTCAGTTAAAATCCCTTGCCACTTCCCACTCCCAACCCTGGCGCTCCCGTCCACCTCTTTCCTGAGAATTCTAGAGGTACTTGTAAAGATTTGTTACAAGGAGACGAGGAAAAATCTGAGGGCAGGGAGACAAGAAAGGATTATCGACGGGGATCAAGGATTTCAGCAGGAAATTAGATTGGGGATCAAGAGAAACTGATTGTAAAGTTTTCGATACATCTCGCCGATTCTTGTAATAGTTCGATACACATAACATAGATAATCAGCGATCATTGTAAATTTATATTGCGAATAGCTCATCTTCTTCGGTGTTTTCCCTATACTGGTTCTCATCAACTTTGAGCCGACGTGCAGAAAAGTTAGACCACCAAGTTTGTAAGAGGTCAGGAAGATGCAATTAACCGCAAGAAATAACTGGGGCCACGTTTCTTTAGCAATGCTAAAAAGCTTTCTCCTCTGGAGTTTCGTCCTCACTGTCTGTTTATTAGTAGTGGGATTTCCTTTAGTAGTATTAATGATGACAGTGGGAGCATTGTCGGCGATTATCTTACAGTCAGTTTTACCGATTAGTTCCGTGCTTTTAGTGGCGGGAATGATTATTGGTATCAATATTTTGGCTATCCTAATTAGTGCCGCTTTGTTAGCAGCAAAAGGTGTTCATCCCCATGAAGTTAGCTGGTTGCACTGGTTACACGGTGAGGTAAAAACCTCTCATCAAGCTGTTTATGCTTCTTGCCCCTTAACTTGCGGGGTAGTTCATTAAATTTGATTTTCTTACAGTGGAATTGCTTACCTTTTTCTATTTACATTTATTCAAGTTTTCAACTGCTTTATCCAAGCTAGTACAACCCGGTGAAACCGGGTTTTTTCATCGTTATTGAGCTAAAGAAGTTATCTGAATGGTGAGGTACGAAGTTTTCGTTTTGGGGAGTCGGTCGCCGGTCGTCGATATCAAATTAGGTTAAACTTCATCTATTATGAGAAAGGCTGTGACTGGGTGGTGATTCGGTAGTAGTGATAGCGGCTTAATCCTTTGCCAGCTGTGCATTGTAGTCATGGATAAAATACCAAACAGCTCCAACGTGATTCTCCATTTTTTTAGAGAAAGATAGA
>SFAU01000124.1 GCA_007096045.1 Microcystis novacekii Mn_MB_F_20050700_S1
TTTAATTGATTAGTTCGCTCTAGAGCAAAAACAATTGACAAAAATCGCTAAATGCCTTTCTATATAAGGGTTACATCCCTTATAACCCCCGTCCATTGCATAACACAAACCGAAGAACCAAGTATGTTATCTTGGCATCTTGTATGTTGATTTAGCATAAAGAGTAACGAAGAGCCGCATTTGTTAGCGTTAAATTGAGAGTTTCATTACCTTCAAATTGCAGATCATCTACAATGAGAATTGTAACAGTTTTCTCGGTTTCTCCATCAGCAAATGTAACTGTAATGGGGGTTTTAGTGTAGTCATTAGGTGCGATCGCTGTTCCATCTGTTAGGTTAATGGTAGCACTAACTTGTCCATCTGTTCCATTGCTGCGATTAATTTTAACTGCTACAATAGGTGTACCATCTTCATTGACACTGAATTGAGCATTACTAAAGGCTAAAGTTCCAGGTTGGGGGACATCATTATCAATAATAGTGATTGTGACTGCATTAGAATCATGGGGAATACTGATATAGTCATCAGTTCCATCGAATAAGAGAGAATAATCGTTACTCATAATCTACCCCTTCTCTTAGCTGTGATTCCAAGCAAAACCGAGCGGAGATTAGTCGGAAACTAACCTACAAAAATCACCCACACTTTGACCAGATAATCGTGACTGGAACTGTTATAAAAATGCCGAGCTTGACTACATATACCCAGTCAATTGAGCGCAAATCAACTTCTTAGCTGTTCTGACACTATTATAGAAATACTAGGAGCAAAAGTTCCAGTATAAATACTCAATTGCAACAAAAAGAAATAAACAACCAAAATGTTGTTTATTTCAGTAGTCGTGCAAAATTAATTTCCTAGTCGAGACAGGAGACAGATGAACGTAGGTTGGGTTGAAGCATGAAACCCAACGCCCGATTATGTTACGAAGTGCGCTAACCCATCCTACAAATAATTGTGCCTCCCTACTTATATCAGGGATCATGAAAAGCCGTCGTTCTACGACGGGGTTTTAAACCCAAATTTTCGATAATCTCGATCGCAGTAGCTTTGCTCTAGCCCACTGGACTTAGTTAGTACAAAAGCACTATCGCAGACGTTTTAAGCGTTCTTGGAGAATTTGGGCTTGTTTTTCGGCCTCTGCTAAAGCTTGCTTCGTTTTTTGGATTAAAGCTTCTGGAGCTTTTTCGACAAAGCTAGGTTTATTCAAGCGATCGCTCAAACTCTTGATTTCCCCTTCCACTTTAGCTAAATTTTTCGCTAATTTCCCGGCCAATACCGATATATCAACCAATCCGGACAGGGGGATGAGGATTTCTACCGTAGCGACAACACCGGCGATCGCTTGATTGACTTCCTCGGTTAATTTGGCCGTCAAAATTAAGTTTTCGATCTTGGCCAAGTCTTTTAAGTACACTTGTCCGCGTTGCAGAATAGCTAATTCTTGACTGTTTTCTGTCTGTAAAATTGCCGTGATCGTTGCCCCCGGTTTAATCCCCGCTTCGGCCCGCAAATTACGCAACACCCGAATACTTTCAATTAATAACTCAAAAGTATTTTCTAAATCTAGATCGATCAGAGAACTATCAGCTATTGGATAGGTTTCTAAAGCCAAAACCTGCTGATTTTCTTGGGTTAAATTATGCCAAATTTCTTCGGTAATATGGGGCATAAAGGGATGTAATAATTTTAATGTTCCTGCCAAGATAAAAGCCAAAGTTTGGCGGGCTGTGGCACAGGAAACCGATTCTTTATCCTTCCATAAACGAGTTTTTACTAACTCGATATACCAATCACAGAAATCGCGCCAGATAAATTCGTATAGACCTTTTGCCGCTTCTCCCATGCTATAATTTTCTAGATAATCTCTAGTTTTTTGCACTGTTTGATGATAACGAGATAAAATCCAGCGATCAGATAATTCTAAATTTTCTAAAGCTGGTTCTCCCAATTCTTGGGGGGTTTTTCCCTCCAGATTCATCATCACAAAACGGGAAGCATTCCAAATTTTATTGGCAAAATTTCGGGCAGCTTCTACGGATTCCGATTCATCGGTTTTACGGTTATATTGCAGACTGATATCCTGTCCTGCTCCTGCCACTTCTCGGATTAAGGTATATCGTAAAGCATCGGTTCCATATTTATCAATTAAAATGAGGGGATCGATGCCGTTATTGGCAGATTTAGACATTTTTTTGCCGTTTTCATCCCTAACTAAACCGTGAATATAGACATCTTTAAAGGGCATTTGTCCCGTAAAATAGCCCGCCATCATCGTCATTCTTGCCACCCAGAAAAAGATAATATCAAAACCGGTGACGAGGGTTGTGGTGGGATAATAGGTGTCTAGATCAAGGGTTTTTTCTGGCCAACCCATAGTTGAAAATGGCCACAATCCCGAGGAAAACCAAGTATCTAAAACATCGGGGTCCTGTTGAATAATTATATCCTCTCCATACTCCTGTTTAGCCTTGGCTAAAGCGGAGGTTTCATCCTCGGCAACGACGAAGGGAGTATGGTTAGTAATTTCGTTATTAGTTTCACTGATAATGTACCAAGCGGGAATTTGATGACCCCACCACAGTTGTCGAGAAATACACCAATCTTTTAGTTTAACTAACCAATCGCGATAAACTTTTGTCCATCTTTCTGGCACAAAACGGGGTGAGTTTTCCTGATCTAAATAGGCTAAAGCTTTTGTGGCTAAAGGTTCAATTTTAACGAACCATTGGGTAGATAAAAGGGGTTCGACGGGAACTTTACCTCGATCGCTATAGGGGACACTATGGCGATATCCTTCAATCTTGACTAAAAAGCCGTCTTCATCGAGTTTTTTAACGACATTTTTGCGGGCAACAAAACGATCTTGACCCGCGAATATTCCGGCATTTTCATTTAAACTGCCGTCTAAATTCATGATATTAATAAAGGCTAAATTATGGCGTTTACCCATCTCAAAATCTTTGGGATCGTGGGCTGGCGTAACTTTGACGCAACCGGTACCGAATTGGGGATCCACTAATTCATCGGCAATAATCGGGATTTCTCGCCCCATTATCGGTAAAGTGACGGTTTTGCCGATTAAATGGCGATAACGGGGGTCTTGCGGGTTGACAGCGACACCAGTATCACCGAGCATGGTTTCGGGTCTTGTGGTGGCTACTTGAAGATAACCGCTACCATCGCTGAGAGGATAGCGAAAATACCAGAGATTTCCCTCAATGTCCTTGTTTTCCACCTCTAAATCGGAAACGGCCGACCGGGATTCGGGACACCAGTTAACTAAGTATTGACCGCGATAGATTAATCCGTCCTCATAGAGTTTGATAAAAGCAGTACGGACAGCATGGGAAAGTCCCTCATCCATGGTGAAACGTTCCCGCGTCCAATCGACGGATACCCCCAAGCGTCGCAGTTGATTAACAATGGTACTACCGGACTCCTCTTTCCATTGCCAAGCGCGTTCGAGGAATTTTTCCCTTCCTAGTTGGTAACGGTCGGTTTTTTCAGCTTTTAATTGGCGATCGAGTATAGCTTGTACTGCAATACTAGCGTGATCCGTACCGGGCAGCCAGAGGGTATTTTTGCCGGTCATGCGCCTGTAGCGAACAAGTGTATCAATCAAGGCACTCTCGAAAGCGTGACCCATGTGGAGACTACCGGTAACATTGGGGGGAGGGATGACTATACAGTAGGTTTCGCCGCCTTTTTCGGGGTTTGCTGTAAATATTTCTTGATTTTCCCAATATTGCTGCCATTTCGTTTCTGTGATCTTGGGATCGTATTGCTTCGATAGTTCCGAGGTCATGATGGGGGGATTCTACAATTCTTAGTTCTTTGTCAATTGTCCCACATTTGGGAGAGATCAAATTCCTGTTTAGTTGCCGGCTAAAAATTTTCAAGAGTCCTATTAAGATAGCTGTTATCTTTTGCTAGGGTAAATATGGCTAATGTCTCTCACCAGTATAATAATTGCTATAATCAATTGAGAGAGCGAATCAATAAGTGGGTAGGTATTAAAAACTTTCAGATGCCCCCCTATTAAGGGGGAGCATCTCACCTTTGTAACCCCTAAATCAGGTTTTTATGTCAAGCTATTTTGAAAGCCTTGCTAGAAACCAGTTTTATGGATAAGTATAATTACTCACTTGCATAAATGAGATGCTAACCCTACTTAATAAGGGGGGATCGGCACCACCCTTATTAAGGGGGGATCGAACCTAAAATCCATTTTAAATTTAATTATAACCAGCTACTTAAATTATGACCATAGCCACAGATAAAAGTACCTATAGCTTTGCCGAATATTTACAACTAGAGGAAACGGCAGCCTATAAAAATGAGTATCAAGATGGAGAAATCGTACCGATGACAGGAGGCACTACCGATCATAATAAAATTGCTCTCAATTTTGCCGCTTATTTAAAATTTGCCCTCAAAGGACGGAAATATAATATTTTTATCGGTGATGTGAAATTATGGATAGCGCAATATCGTCAAGCAACCTATCCCGATGTCATGCTAATTGAGGGGGAACCGATTTATTATGAAACTGGCAAGACAACTGTTACCAATCCCAGATTAATAGTAGAAGTCCTCTCAAAATCAACTCAAAATTATGACCAGGGCGATAAATTTCTCTATTATCGTTCACTGCCGGAATTGCAAGAATATATTCTCATTAGTCAAAGTCGTCCCTATATCATGCAGTATAACAAAACTGAAGAAAATAAATGGTTATTAACGGAATACGAGGGCGAAAATGCCAGTTTATCTTTAATTTCCGTCAATTTTGCTCTCAGTTTTCAGGAAATTTACGAAGGAGTTACTTTTAATATAAGTAGCTGGTTATAATTAAATTAAAAATGGATTTTAGGTTCGATCCCCCCTTATTACTAGGGTTGATTCATAGTAGGGTTGATTCATGAATCAACCCTACCCTATAGTCCCCCCTTGATAAGGGTGGTGTCTGATAATTTTTAACGCCTATCTACTTAATCAATGATTAAACCAGTTGTTTAAACCAGCTTAAGTTAACCAAAGAATCAATCAATTATGACCATAACAACGGATAAAAGCACCTATAGCTTTGCCGAATATTTACAACTAGAGGAAACGGCATCCTATAAATCTGATTAGTCAAAGTCGTCCCTATGTCATGCAGTATAACAAACAAAACTCAAGAAAATAAATGGCTATTAACTAAAAGTGAACTTAAAACTCACATCTGATAACTTATAACTGAAATGACAGTTTTCTGTCCTTAAATCTCAGAATTAACCTACTGGAACTGATCTGCCCAATTTTCGATCACACGCTGACTTTCGCGAGCAATAACTAAAGCGTTGTCGGGGACATTTTTAGTGATAGTTGAACCAGCGGCCACGGTGACATTTTTTCCTAATTTTAAAGGAGCCACTAAAACACTATTTGCCCCGGTTTTTGTGCCACTGCCGATCATAGTTTGGTGTTTTTTCACGCCATCGTAATTAGCAGTGATTGTTCCCGCACCAACGTTAACTTTTTCCCCTAAAGTGGCATCTCCCAGATAGGATAAATGGGCAATATTGGTTTTATTGCCGATGTCACTTTTTTTAATTTCAACAAAATTACCGACTCGACAATTAGCCCCAATTTTCGCTTCTCCGCGCAAATGAGCGTAGGGACCGATGCGACAACCAGAATCCACCTGACTATCAGAAATGACTGAAAATAAGACCGTTACATCGCTGCCTATGCGACTATTTTCGATTAAGCTCCCCGGACCGAGACGACAACCAGAAGCGATTATCGTCTCACCGCGCAGATGGGTTTGGGGTTCAATAATCACATCGGGACTGAGGGTGACAGTATCCTCAATGGTGACACTATCGGGATCAATAATGGTGACTCCGGCGGCCATCCAATCATCTTTGACTCTAGTTTGCAGGATATCATAGGCGGTGGCTAATTGTTTGCGATCGTTAATGCCGCTAATTTCTAAACAATCCTCCACATCCACAGCCATGACGGGAGCGAGAAAATTGACCACATCCGTGAGATAATATTCACCTTGATCGTTATTGGGCGTTAAATTCGGCAGTATCGCCGCTAATTTTGACCAATTAAAGCAGTATATACCCCCATTAATCCGGTGGTTTTGTCTTTGGGCATCGGTACAGTCTCTTTCTTCGACAATCTGCTTAACAAGATTATTGCCATCACAAAAAACTCGACCGTAACCTTTCGGGTTAGGGAGGTTAGCAGTTAAGAGGGTGGCAGCGTTACCATGGTTTTTATGAATCCGGAGAAGATTTTGCAAGGTTTCGGGACGCAACAGGGGAACATCGCCATTTAAGACCAATAAATCCCCCTGAAAGTCCTCTAAATGGGGGATTAACTGCTGAATAGCATGGCCCGTGCCTAACTGTTCCTTTTGTTCGACAAATTCGATATCCTCAAGATGCTGTAGAGTATTTCGCACCTGTTCCCCTTGATAACCGATAATTACCAGTTTTCGCCGGGGATGTAAGGATTCGCTGACATTAAGGACCCGTTCCACTAGAGATCGACTGCCGAGGGGATGTAAAACTTTTGGAAGGCTGGACTTCATTCGGGTTCCCTTACCCGCTGCTAAAATTGCTACCGCTACCATGGTCATGCTTGCCAATATCGTTCGCGACTGAGTATATCGCACTCCGATCCCCTTGGTTGCAGGAATTTTTCCCCTCTTTGATCCTGTGCCAGTTGAGAAACTACCATAAAAAGGTTTTCTTTAAGACATTGTTAAGGTACTATACACAAATTGAAACAATTGAACATAATTAGCACTCTATAGATACCGCTATGACAATTGTACTAACCAAGCAATCCTCTGCCATGAAACAGATTCGCACCACCTACCAAGCTGACCAACAGGTTAAATATCTCCATTTAGAAGCGGAAATCGAGGTACTGCTGCAACAACTGCAAAACCTCAAGCGCAAAAACCAAGAGAATCAAAACCTAAATTAAAGAAAATTTCCCTAATAATTCTCAAATCCCACCCTCTTACTGGCGAGAAGGTGGGAAAATGTTTTTTGAGAATTCCAGATAGGTGTGGATTATTGACATCCTCACCGCCGTAAACGGACGGTGATTCCCAAACCTCACGATTTAGGTTTCTGCTTCTTTCCCTTGCGGGGTTCCGCACCTGCCTTAACAGATTTACTCTGTTCTGGTCTTA
>SFAU01000125.1 GCA_007096045.1 Microcystis novacekii Mn_MB_F_20050700_S1
TTCTGAATTGTGAGTTATAACTATTATAATCTCATTTCTCTTTGTGCTCAAGTTGAAGATTTTCTAGTTTTTGACTGCTATAAGTATTAATACTCATTGCATAAGTGAGATGCTCCCTCATACGGAAACTAAACAAGATGAATTAATGGAGGACTTAATCGCCATTATTACTTCATTTTGCTCTCGTCTCTATGGATTAAGACGCTCAAAACGGAAAACTGAAAAAATCATTGCAGAGTTAAAGGATAAGACATGAAATTAGCGGAAAGACACATTATTAAAAGAGGTCATGCTTTTGGGGATGAGATAGATCAGTTATCTTGGTCTTCCAAAAACCTCTATAATTCTGCTAATTATCTGAGCCGTCAAAATTTTATTTATGGTCACGGTTATTTGACTTATAACCAGATGGATAAATTAATGCAGAAGACGGAACAATATCAAGCTTTACCTGCTAAAGTTTCCCAACAAGTCTTAAGAAGATTAGACCAAAACTGGAAATCCTTTTTTGAAGCAAACCAAGCTTATAAGGTTGACCCCAGTAAGTTCTTAGGTCGTCCTAAAATACCTAAATACAAAGATACAAAAAAAGGACGTAACTTACTGATTTATAACAAGCAAGCCATCAGTAAAGTCGCTTTAAAACAAGGGAAAATTAAACTATCGGGGACAAGGATTGAGTTTGCTACTTCTGTCTCTGAACAAATAGCTGAGGTCAGAATTGTTCCCAGATGCGATTGTTATGTAATTGAGGTAATTTATGAGCAAATTGAACAAACCTTAACTCAAAATGACTGGATAGCCAGCGTCGATTTAGGCGTAGATGTTTTAATGGCTGTAACTTCTAATCAACCGGGATTCATCCCTTTGTTGATCAATGGCAGACCGTTAAAGAGCTTAAATCAATTTTCTAACAAGCGAAAAGCTATTCTCCAATCTCAGTTGAAAGGAAATCAGAAAACGTCTAAGCGTATTCAACGCTTAACTCGATGCCGAAATCAGAAAGTTGATAATTATCTTCATCGGGCAAGTCGCTATCTGGTCAACTTATTACTTGAGAAAAATATCACCACTTTAGTTATTGGCAAAAATGACGGTTGGAAACAAAATTCTAACATGGGCAAAGCCAACAATCAAAAGTTTGTTGGCATTCCTTATAACCGTCTGATTGAAATGTTAACTTACAAATGCCAATTAGTAGGAATTAAAGTAGTCGTCACTGAGGAAAGCTACACCAGTCAGTCGAACTTTTTTAACTTAGATACGCTTCCTGTTTATGGAGAAACCGAAGAAATTCCTAAGTTTACAGGAAAAAGAATCAAAAGAGGTCTTTACCGTACTCAGACTGGCTTTCTCTGCCAGTCTGATCTATTAGCGAGCTATAATACTCTAAGAAAAGCATTCCCAAATGCGTTCAGCTATGGGATAGCGAGGTGCGTAGTTCACCCAAGGAGAATTAATCTCTCAAAGCCAAAATGAAGGGGGTTTCTGAAATGGCATCCATGTCTTGTTTATATTTGACTATATTTTGGTTAACTATGAGTGCCTGTCCTGATATGTAGCCTATACCCAACGGACCCAGTATGACCGGTGTGATTTTCCCGTGGACGATCGCTAAAGGGACTTAAACGCTCAACAAGATAGGAGTACGAGTATTTTCGACTTCCCACATTTCAGCGGCCTATCGGGTATTTCCGATCGCGTCCAGAGCCAGATTCAGTTTCAGCACGTTAACCCCTGGTTCGCCGAAGATGCCGAGAAAGCGATCGTCGGTGTTTTTGATAATCAGGCTCTCCACTTGATTCGGCGGTAATCCCCGCACCCGCGCCACCCGCTCGATCTGCGCTCTGGCGGCCTCTGGGGTGATATGGGGATCGAGACTCGATCCAGAGGTATATACCAGAGCTGCGGTGGGTTTAATTGCCGCTTTCTCTAATCGGGGAATCTCCCCCTCTATAGCTTTCGCTGGATCAGGATCGGGTTTTCCTTTAATGCGATCGATTAATACAGGGTTACTGGGAGCTAGGTTACTCGCTCCCGAAATTCCGGTTTGCAATATCTTGTTAGGATCGTTTTTCGGATCGGCCGTACTGTAGGCGGTGGTACTCGGACGACTATTAAAATAGCGATCGCTGGTGAAAGGTTGTCCAATTAGAGCCGAACCCACCACTTGACCTTGATTATTGGTAATTAAACTCCCGTTCGCTTGCCAGGGAAAAAGAATTTGACCGATGGCGATCATCGAGAAAGGATAGATCAGGGCGGTAATTACCCAGAGAACTAGGGTAGAACGGATGGCTCTACCGGCCTCGCGTGCAAAACTCATAATTAAAACCTCTCCGGTATAAAGATGACAAAAAATAGGTAGATAAATAAAGCAAAGGCGACCAATCCTAAAAGGGTTAATGCGAAGGCCTGCCACCTATCGATAGTGCTTCCCGTAGAAGCTTGCACGATGGAGGAGAAAAGAATTGTTAGACAGAAATTTAAGAAAATATACCAGAAAAATCGGTGTTTTCTAAGGGATTCTTTCATAAGAATTAGAGTTTTTGGGAGATTTGTTTTTGCCAGTAAATCAAGAAAATAGCTGTAGTTGTCGATCGGTTATCTTTTTCCCCTTTTTCAATTCATAGTTAAGAATACATTGGCCCACATATCTGGCCAAATTAACAGGAACCGCATTGCCAATCATTTGTTCTAGATTAGATTTTGTTCCAGCAAAAATAAAGTCTTTAGGAAAAGTTTGGATATAGCTTCGCTCGCTCGTTGTTAACGGTCTTAATTTTTCATGAAGATGACAAGCATCACCGGGATGTTGTCGATAGGTTTTGGGAACTGGTCGATTTACTCCTCGAATAGTAGGGCTAGGTTCATAAATACTGAATATCGCCCTTCTTTGATAGCTTCTAGGATGTCTATAATAGTATTCTATATCTAATTCTTTGCCCATATAGTCAAATACAGTCAGAGGTTGATTTGATAGATTTTCATTGATTTCATCGATTAAAAAATCCTCTTCTTCCTTCATTTTACCGATCAGAAAATATCTTTTTCTAGTTTGAGGAACTCCGCAGTAAGAAGAATTAATAACTTTTCCAGTTAAACCATAACCATGGCTTTTAAAAATTTGTTTTGCTTGAGTGAGTATTTTACTTTTCTCGATTCTATCCACATTTTCCATAACAAACCATTGGGGACTTACTCTAGTGACAATTTCAGCGAATGTGAGCGTTAGATTCGCTCGTCCTAAACCCTCGTTTCTCTTACCCGCACTGGAAAAGTCTTGACAGGGAGGGCTGCCGACAATCATCTCAGGATTATATTGAGCCAATATTTCTTGGCTAGATTCTCTAGATAAATCGACATTAAATATCGGATGACTAAAGTTATTTCTATAGACATCTATAGCAGGTATCCAATTATCAAATGCAGCCACAATAGTAAACCCTGCTTTCTGGAAACCTAAAGATAAACCACCACAACCAGCGAATAAATCGATTGTGATCATTTTGCTTTCTCCTCTAAATTAAACAAATCGGGTGAATTATAAATAATAGCATCAAATCGCCTTTCAGGACTCAATAAATTTTGTCCACCTCCTAAAATAATTTCTCTTATTTCTGATTTGTTAATTCTGGGTCGATGCAAAATTTCTGAACGCATATACCGGTTGGTAATTTTGCCGCTTAATGCAAACGCTTTATCGTTTTTTGTATTGTAAGAAAGTTGATCGATTATTTTTCTATGATTGATGCGCTCCTGTTTGCTGAAATCGTCAAGCATTTTGAACAGCCATATCGCAGAACGTATTTGTCTGGAAATATTTTTTTCTATTCTCGCTTCAAATTTAGTCAGATCTACGAATAGCCGAGTGAAAGCTAGATCGCTCCAAACGAACACATCTAAACATTGCTCTGCCAATTTTGAAGATTTGCCTTCCGTTTTCCAGATAGGCTGTATTAAAAATGGTTGTTGATAGGGCAATAAATCAAGCGATAGTCGGTCAATAACGCCAACTATTGATAGTAAATAAGGCATTACCTCTCTCGGTTCTGTCCAGTCTTGAATAGAATCGAAATCACTACCGATAATCTCCTGCAATTTTTGTATATTTTGCCTAATGTGGTTAATTATACTACAGGCGAGATACACGATGGTATCTGGTCTAACCACTATTTCACATCCATAACGAATATCTTCTAAGTCACAAGTTGTATTGTCTGGTAAAGCGGTTAATTTAATTTCCAGACCTCGAAGACAATTACCGTTATCGATTCTCTGGGTTACTAGATCGACTCTAGGCAAACTACCGATTACAAATTGATTATACGGCGTAAATTGACTCTCGAAAGCGTAAAATAAATTATCGGAATCGGGAGCTAGACCGTATAACTCTTTTGTACTTAACTCCGAATGTTGAATTTTTAAATTTTCATCAAGTTTCAGATATACATTTTTCAGTCCTTTCCCATCTAAGTAAGCGCACAAAGAAGCTGGAAATGAGGAATTAAATTGATTTTTACCCCAGGTTTCTTTTTGGGTAAAATCCCGATTCGAGTGCTTCAATCCGAATAAACTAGGCTTAAATATTGCAGATTTTCCCATTACCTCAACCCGATCGCTGAAATTATCTCATCAATAATCTTAATCGCAATAAACGGCGCAATCATGCCTCCCACGCCGTAGATGAGGATATTGCGCCGCAATAGTTGGTCGGCGGTAAGGGGGCGAAATTGAACGCCTTGAAGTGCCAGAGGAATCAAAACGGGGATAATTAGGGCATTGTAGATCAGGGCCGATACGATCGCCGATTGAGCGCTTTTCAAACCCATAATGTTTAAAGTACCGATCCCAGCAGCGGCGAAAATCGTCGGGATAATGGCGAAATACTTAGCGATATCGTTAGCTACCGAAAACGTGGTCAGGGCGCCGCGGGTAATTAATAACTGTTTGCCGATGGTCACTAAATCGATCAGCTTGGTCGGGTCAGAATCCAGATCCACCATATTAGCCGCCTCCTTCGCCGCTTGGGTTCCGGAGTTCATCGCCACACCGACATTAGCTTGGGCCAGTGCCGGTGCGTCGTTAGTGCCGTCCCCCGTCATGGCAACTAACTTGCCCTTGGCTTGCTCGCGACGGATCACCTCGATCTTATCTTCCGGGGTGGCCTCGGCGATAAAATCATCCACCCCCGCCTCCGCCGCAATCACCGAGGCCGTGATCTGGTTGTCGCCGGTGAGCATGATCGTTTTCACCCCCATGCGCCGTAATTGGTCGAAACGCTCTTTTAATCCCGGTTTCACTATATCTTTGAGATAGATCACCCCGTAGATATCGTTACCCCGACAGACGGCGAGGGGAGTTCCCCCCAAACGGGAAACCCTTTCCTGGGCCTGATCGAGGCTGGCGGGAACGGAACCACCCCTAGAACGGACGAAACCTTTAATCGCTTCTACGGCTCCCTTGCGGTATTCCTCGCCGTCCCTATCGGTGCCGCTCATGCGGGTACGAGCCGAGAATGGGATTGCCTCGCCGGGTTGGCCATCGAGGGGGAGGTTTGCGCCCAAATTCCGGGCTAAGGCAACGATCGAGCGTCCTTCCGGGGTTTCGTCGAAAAGGCTGGCCGCTAGACAGACGCGGGCTAATTCCTCGATGTTATGACCGTTGACGGGGATAAATTCGTCAGCCAGCCGGTTGCCGAGGGTAATCGTTCCCGTTTTGTCGAGAACGAGGGCATTGACGTCACCGCAGGCTTCCACCGCCCGCCCGGAGGTGGCGATGACATTAAACTGAGCCACACGATCCATCCCGGCGATGCCGATCGCGCTCAATAAACCGCCGATCGTCGTGGGAATGAGAGCGACGAGGAGGGAGATCAAGATGGCGATACTGGAACCGGCCCGAAAGGTATTCGCCACCGCAGGACTGAGGCTCGTTTCCAGAAAACCAGCGATATAGTTCCCGATCGGCGGAATTGTGGCGACGACAATTAAAAAGACTTGGGTTAACACGGCTAGAAGTACCGTCAGCGCGATCTCGTTGGGGGTTTTCGTGCGCTCGGCCCCTTCCACCAGGGAGATCATGCGATCGATAAAACCCTGGCCGGGATCTTGGGTGATCCGCGCTGTCAACTCGTCCGAGAGAAGCCGCGTACCGCCGGTGACGGAACTGGCGATGTCGGTTCCGGGTTGTTTGAGGACGGGGGCCGATTCTCCGGTGATCGCCGATTCATCCACCGAACCGATTCCCTCGATCACTTCCCCGTCGGCGGGAATCACGTCCCCGGCCACCAGTTTCACCCGATCGCCCCGATGCAGGGCCGTGGAACTGACCGACTCGATCGAGCCATCGACCAGGATTTTCCTGGCGATCGTGTCGCTGCGGGTCGATCGCAGGGCATCGGCCTGGGCTTTCCCCCGTCCCTCGGCAACCGCCTCGGCGAAGTTGGCGAACAGCACGGTGAAGAAGAGGATCAGGGTGATGATGCCGTTCAGTAGCCGTTGTTGTCCGCTGTCCGCTGAGATCGTGCCGAAGAGATTCGGGTCGATCGTGACCAAGGACGTGACGATCGTTCCTAACCAGACGACGAACATGACCGGGTTACGCACGACGATGCGCGGGTCGAGTTTGACGAAGGACTCTCGGATCGCGCGTTGATAGAGACCAGTCCGGTTTACCTTGGGGGTGTGGCGGCGATCATCCCGGCGACCTCTCGGCACTCGCAAAGGGCGAGAGGATTTAGAATTTCCTTTGTTCGTTCTCATAAATTAATTGTCTAGACTTCTAAGTAAGTGGTTTCAATTAAATTGAAGATAGATTTTGTCTTTGATCCCCCCTGCCCCCCTTGATAAGGGGGGAACTGACAATTTTTAACACCCACCTATTTAGCCGCTCATCCGCGTGATTTGAAAGGCTTCCGCGATCGGCCCGAGGGCCAATATCGGCAAGAAAGTCAGCGCGCCGAGAATTAAAATCACCCCCGCCGTCACGCCGGTAAAGAGTCCGGTATCGGTGCGTAGGGTTCCAGTGGTGGCGGGAACTGGTTGTTTGCGGGACATCCCATCGGCTAACAAGAGCAGGGCGGCGATCGGGATATACCGTCCCGCCAGTAAACTGAAGGAGGCGCTGAGATTCCACCAGAGAGCGGTAATAGTCGGTTTTGCCCCAGATGCGATCGCAAGCGGCGCAGGTTGGGAATCCCCTAGTCCCTCGAATCCCGACCCGTTATTGGCGGCGGCGGAAGCGTACTCGTAGATAACTTGAGATAATCCGTGAAAGCCGGGGTTACTGATGCCCTGAAAGTCGGGAAAGGCAAGGGCGATCGCTCCAGGGATGAGGATGGCGATCGGGTGAACCAGCAGAATTAAAAAACTGGCTAATACCACTTCCCGTTTCTCAATTTTGCGCCCGAGGAATTCCGGGGTTCGTCCCACCATTAGTCCGGTGACAAATACCGCCAGGATCAGATAGGCGAACAGGTAGGCGGTGCCAGTTCCCTGACCTCCGAAAACGATTTGCAGGAACAGATTCGAGAGGGTGGCGAAGCCGCCGTTTGGCATCAAAGAATCGTGCATGGCGATCACCGCTCCACACATGGTAGCCGTGGTAGTTACCGCATACAGGGCCGATTGCGCCCAACCGAAGCGTACTTCTTTGCCCTCGAAGTTAACCGCTCGCTCCACCCCTAGCAGCGAGTTAACCGCCTGGTTGCCGTTATATTCCCCGATCGCGGTGATGATCGTAAAGCCGATGAAGATACCGAGGGGAATTAGATAGATTAACCGAGCTTGCTTGAGATTATCGGCGAAAACCCCGTAGGTATAGATCAGGGAGGTGGGAATCGAGAGAATCGCTACCAACTGCACCAGATTGACGAATCCGTTCGGGTTTTCCAAGGGGTGGGCCGAGTTGCTGGCAAAAAAGCCGCCGCCGTTTTCTCCCAATTCCTTAATGATCTCGAAGTGGGCCACTGGACCGCGGGCGATCGCCTGACTGAGGGCAGGGTTTTCTAGCGTCGGCAAGATCGCCGGGCCTGCGAGGGTTTCCGGTACTCCGGCGATGATCAGGGCAATTGCCCCCACGATCGAGATCGGTAAGAGGATACGGGTGATCGATCGGATCAGATCCACGTAGAAATTGCCCAACGGTCGCCCCGTCAGTCCCCGAATAAAGGCGATCCCCACCGCTAGACCGGTTCCGGCCGAGGTGAACATCTGGTAGCCGAGTCCCCAGATCTGACTCCCGTAGCTGAGGGTGGTTTCTCCGGAATAATGCTGTTGGTCGGTGTTGGTGATAAAGGAAATCGTCGTATGTAGCGTGGTGTCCCAAGTGGGGGCGGGGATCCCCGTCGGGTTGAGGGGAAGGACTCCTTGGCCGGCAATCAAGGAAAAAACCAGAATTGCTATTACCGCGTTACTGTAAAGAACGGCGCGGGTGTACTGCCAGCCAGTCATACTCTCTTTCCCTTTCACCCCGACGAAGGTGTAAAGAAGACTCTCGGTTTGATCGCAGATTGGGTCGAGTAAGGTTCTCCGTTCCATGAACACCCTAGCCATATAGCGCCCGAAAAAGGGGGTGATTGCCACGATTATCAGGATCGTGAGCGCGATTTGAATCCATCCTTGCAACATGGTTCGATCAACTCCGAAAAAAGGTAAGTCGAGGATCGCTCGACGGATTCGACAAGCTCACCGTCCACGATCGATCGGAAAATTCACCAGTTCGCTGTCTCGAAACCGCTTGAGAAAACCGAGTTTGTCTGATCATTAGCGATCGTTAACAAATGGATGATCGAGGGATTACTATCACCTCTGCTGGAATGATTGTAGCGATTTCTCGCGCCTTGACAAGCTATATTTTTTCCGTTCGTTATCCTATCAGCTTTTACGCACTTATGCAGCAATACCGACAATCAGTAATTATCAGTGACTGTTAAGATTTTACGTCACAAGTCGCTGAACAAACAGGAATAATTATGCAAACGCCATCGCAATTTATGCCTTTATTTAGAAAACGGGTTTCTCGAAGAAACCCGTTTTCTGCAAACGCCATGGCAATTTATACAAGACATTCGCTCAATTATTAATTATGAGTTATGACTTAGGGTATTAGTGATCGCCTTTTGGCAATCACCCGCTAAAATTGTCCTTGTCCGGTGATCGCATTTTCGCCATGACAAGAAGTAAGATTGCTTTGGGGGGGTTTTTGGGTTGAAAGAGAAAGGTTAATGCGGAAAGCATCCCCCTCTTCTCGTAGGTTAGGGGGTGAGGTCATAACAATCCGTTGCCAAAACCGACTTTTCAGAATACAATAGAGAAGAGTAGTCATTCATCGCTCAGATTAGTTAAGATGACATTACATGACTAATAATATTGACCATGATCGCTTATTTAAGGAGTTAATCTCCACCTTTTTTGTCGAATTTATTGAGTTGTTTTTCCCTCAATTGATGGATTATTTAGATAGGGACTCGATTACTTTTTTAGACAAAGAAGTATTTACTGATGTCACGGAAGGAGAAAGGTATGAAAGCGATTTAGTCGCACAAGTTAAGTTTCG
>SFAU01000126.1 GCA_007096045.1 Microcystis novacekii Mn_MB_F_20050700_S1
TTAGGATGGCGTTCTTTTCGAGATATGCTATCGGCAAAGTCTGATAAATATGGGCGTGATTTTCGGATAATTTCCCGATGGGAGCCAACGTCTCAGCGATGTTCCTGTTGTGGGAATATCGGCGGTAAGAAAGCGTTAAATATCCGTGAGTGGGAATGTCTTTTCTGTGGGACTTTCCATGATAGGGATGTAAACGCCGCAATTAATATCAAGGTCGCTGGTGGGCAATCGGAGACTTTAAACGGACGTGGAGGAAAGTGTAAGACTTCTGTTAAAGAAGCATCGTCCCGTGAAGCGTCAACCCATCCGAAGATCGTTCAATTAAGTTTGTTCGATCTGTAGGGAATCACCGTCCGGCCCCGGCGGTGAGGATGTCAATTTACTGAATCGCCTGTTTTAAACTACGACAGAATTCTTCGAGGGATTTTAACCCATCGCCAGGGGAATTATCGGCCAGACGTTTAACCATGGCACTGCCGACAATTACCGCATCAGCACCCCAGTTTTTCACCTGTAGTGCCTGTGTCGGGTCAGAAATGCCAAATCCTACCCCCACAGGTTTATCGGTGACAGAACGGATAGAATCGAGCAATTCCTCCACTCTGGTGGCCACTTGATTCCGCATTCCCGTCACTCCCGTGACACTCACCAGATAAATAAAACCTTGGGATTGCCGGGCGATCGCTTGTATTCGTTCCGGGGGACTGGTAGGTGCTACCAATAAAATCACTTCAATTCCTTTAGCTGCCGCAGGTTTCAGCAGACTTTCCGCTTCCTCTAGGGGTAAATCGGGAACCACCAAACCACTCACCCCAGCTGCTTTGATTTGGTCTAAAAAGGACTCGATCCCGCGATGATAGATAGGATTATAGTAAGTAAAGAGAATAATGGGAGCTTTCACCTCTCCCTGAGCATTTTTGACGATTTCTAGCACATCTTCCAACTTGACACCCCGATTTAAAGCGCGGGTGGCTGCCGCTTGAATAACCGGACCATCCGCAAGAGGATCGGAATAGGGAACCCCCAACTCGATCAGATCGGCCCCTGCCCGGTCTAAAATGCGTAAAGCTTGGGCAGTAGTAGATAAATCGGGATCACCGGCAGTAATAAAGGGAATTAAGGCACAATTCCCCTGGGAACGGAGAGAACGAAAACAGTCGGAAACAGCAGTCATCGAAAATTACTGGAGACATAAAGCACCGTCTATTATCTCATGGCGGGGAATGGCTCATTGCCGGTCGCTACAAGCTCAGGTAAAGAATTTTTCAAGTAATACTTAAGGAATATTGACAAAACGGTGATCGAGGATAGAATGAGCGCAGTCTGATAGTTTTGAGAAAATCTCTTCTATGAACTGGTTTTCATTCCGCTTTTTCCGGTACAAAATAGGACTACTGCCCGATCGGGTTGCGTATAATCAAACACCATACCATATCTATGTTTTCCATTTACATTCTCACCCATAACGAAGAAATTGATATTGCCGCCTGTGTGGAATCGGCACTTCTATCCGATGATGTGATTGTGGTTGACTCCTACAGTAGCGATCGCACAGTAGAGATTGCTTCTCGTTATCCAGTGCGCGTGATTCAGCATCAATTCGAGAGTCATGGTAAACAAAGAACTTGGATGCTAGAAAATATCGAGACTAAATACGATTGGGTTTATATTCTCGAAGCAGATGAAAGGATGACACCCCAACTGTATGCAGA
This sequence comes from Microcystis novacekii Mn_MB_F_20050700_S1, assembly GCA_007096045.1. Classification (GTDB taxonomy): domain Bacteria; phylum Cyanobacteriota; class Cyanobacteriia; order Cyanobacteriales; family Microcystaceae; genus Microcystis; species Microcystis novacekii. The sequence goes on from SFAU01000126.1 coordinate 1,713, forward strand.
ATGTCTGCGTGCCACTCAACAGACAGAATTTACTGGTTTTTATGTGGCCGAAAGGGTTATGTTTATGGGAACTTGGATCCGTCGCAGCACCCAGTATCCCCGTTATCAAATGCGTCTATTTAGAAAAGATCAAGTCTGGTTTAGCGATTATGGTCACACGGAAAGGGAAGAATGTCGAGGAAAAACCTCTTTTTTACAGGAAACCTATCCCCACTATACCTGTAGTAAAGGTTTAAGTCGTTGGATTGAAAAACATAATCGTTACTCTACCGATGAAGCAGCAGAAACTCTACATCAGTTGGCTAACGGTGGTGTTAGTTGGAAAAATTTATTTTTTGGTGAAACCGAAGTAGATAGACGGAGAGCTTTAAAAGATTTATCTCTACGATTGCCTTTTCGTCCCTTGGTTCGTTGGTTTTATATGTATTTTATCTTGACAGGAATTCTGGATGGTAAAGCGGGTTTTGCTTGGTGTACTCTGCAAGCTTTTTATGAGTATTTGATCCTCTTAAAAGTGGCAGAAATGAAACAGGGTTTACCCACTCCCCCCGAAGTGAGAAATTCTTTTCATCCTCCGCAAAATGCTGACAATCTTAATTCCCATAGGTCTAATTTCGTCTCCATAAAAGGAAAAGCAGATTGACATTCAACCATTATTAATCAGTCGGCAATCACCTAACAACAACCTAGGGACAAAAAGCAATCCAGAGCCATTTTTTCTATTAGCTGTGACATTAATTTCACAGCTATTGTCCTATGCCAATTTTCAATAGTCGTGACTAACATCTGCAAGTACAATTCGGCTCTGAGAGAGGAGTTGCGCTTGGGAATGATCAAAAATGATATTACGTCAAGACAGGGAATGTTTTAATCAATATTTAACACTTTTTTCCCAAGTTTTTCCCGAGTAATTACATATTATTCAATTAGATAATGCTCCCGCACATACTGCGATCAACCTAGAAATCCCTAGTAATATTATCCTATTTTATCAACCTTCCTATTGTCCAGAAGTAAATCCCATTGAGAGAGTTTGGCTATATTTGAAAAACTGAAGCTGTACTGAATTTAAACTGCGTCTTGGAAATTTTAGTACAAATGCCCAAACTTCCTATCCCTGCTCCCAATTCCGGCACTCCGGTGCAGTCTTAACGAGTAATTTAGATAGTCAACAGTTTATTGGCATGGGGTAATTTTAACTCCCTTGATAACTTAAGAAGTAAATTTTACCATCTTTTAAATTCTCTATTCAAGAACACGATCGGGTATTTGACGAGATGGTCTTGGATTCTAGAAGCTCTATGTCTGTCAGGACTTTAGAAAAATGGTATAAGTAGCCGGGTGCAATTAATTCGTAGATATCTGGAGATATCCCGCTTGCAAGGGAGAATTTTGCAGGAGATCTATTAAAAAGATTTTCGTCTCTCAGCGATCGCCATGTACCAGAGACTGGTCACTTTTTTAAAGAAATATTTTTCTTTTCTGTCTCCCCTTTTGGATTACACTGGTAATTGAGAATAATTAGCATTTATTTAAGCGATCACGATTCTGAGACAGTTTAAAAACCGTTGACTGAGACTGACAGTGTCCCAGTTCTCACCCTTTGATCACTTTAGTAAACTCGATGAACCATCAAGGAATTATTGTCACTCTTGAATGAAAGACCTTCATTACCTTTGGAGATAAGAAAAGCATGGACGATAAAATTAGACCTAATGAACCAGAAAAACTGGAAAAATCGCCAAATAAAGCCCAATTTTACCATTGGGTTAGTAAAGAGGCGGCAGCGGAACGTACTAGCTCCATGGGTACTGATCTAACAGCCACCTATCCCCTCGCGCAAGTCGCCATGGGGAAAACCGTCTGGTTAGTGGGATTTCAGGGGACAGGAGGGAGCAATCGACTCCTAGGCATGGGATTAAACCCCGGCATTCAATTGCAGGTAATTAGTTCCCAAGGGAGGGGATCGGTTTTAATCGGCATTCAAGACAATCGTATCGGTATCGGGGCAGAAATGGCCGAAAAAATCCTCGTTAGTGACAGTCAACCGAAAAAACTGGAACCCAAAAAAGACCTACCTGAAGTAAGAACATTTCTGCGGGAGATACCCATAGGAAAAGCGGGTAAAGTTGTCGGTTATGACCGAGCATTGCGAGGATACAAAGGAAAATTGTTATCAATGGGATTAACTCCGGGGACAGAGTTTACCGTTATTCGCGTCGCACCTTTGGGGGATCCCGTCGAGATTCGAGTGCGGGGATTTCATCTCAGTCTGCGTAAACAGGAGGCAGACACTTTAATCGTTGAAGAAATAGACCCAAAAAGCTAAATTTAATCATCTAAGCCTATTCGTGACTTAATATCCTAAATTATGGTCAAACCGATTATCGCCTTAATTGGCAATCCTAACTGTGGCAAAACTACCCTTTTTAATGCTCTCACAGGGGCCAATCAACGGACCGGCAACTGGCCGGGAGTAACAGTTGATCGCAAGGAGGGACGATTTCAAGTTAAGGGGGAAGATATCACCCTTGTGGATTTACCCGGAGTCTATTCCCTTGATGTAGAAGAAGGGGAGACAGGAATGGATGAATTAGTCGCTAGGGACTATCTGCTGTCAGGAGAGGCGGATTTAGTGATTAATATCGTCGATGCTGCCAATTTAGAGCGTAATCTCTACCTGACTACCCAAATCATGGAGATGCGTTTACCGATGTTGATTGCCCTAAATATGATGGATGTGGCCAAAACTAGGGGTATTGTGGTTAATCCGCAACTCTTAAGCGATCGCATGGATGCCATTGTCGTGGCGATTAGTGCGGTTAAAGGGGAAGGAATCGGAGAATTAAAGCAAAAAATTGGGGAATTAGTCGGTAATATTAGCCATACTGCCGCTTATGTCGCTTATCCTGCGGTAATTGAGGAAGCTCTTAACGAGATTGTTGCCTACATTGACGACCATAGCAGTAAAAGGATCGTTGAGCCAAGATGGACTGCTTTAAATCTACTGCAATACGAGGATCGCATCGCCCCAGAATTGCGCTCCCAGGAACTATTAAGCATTATCGTCAAGCATAGACGACAAATACACCAAGTTTTAGGGGAAGACCTCGATATTTTAATTGCTGATACTCGTTATGGCTTTATTCAACAAGTTACCCAGGGAGCCACTCAACGGACTGGACAGATAAATGATACCATGTCCGATCGCCTTGATCGCCTTGTTCTCGATCGCTGGTTGGGAATTCCGATATTTTTGGGCGTAATGTACCTAATGTTCTTATTTACCATCAATGTTAGTGCTGCCTTTATCGATTTCTTCGATTTAACTGCCCAGACTATCTTTGTCGATGGTTTTGCCCAAGTTTTACAAACAATCCATACCCCGGGTTGGCTAATTGCTCTGCTCGCTGATGGAGCGGGGGGAGGTGTGCAAACCGTCGCCACTTTTATCCCCGTAATTGGCTTTATGTTCCTCTTTTTGTCAATTTTAGAGGATTCTGGCTATATGGCCCGGGCAGCCTTCGTCATGGACCGATTGATGCGTTTGGTGGGATTGCCGGGTAAATCCTTTGTCCCCATGCTAGTGGGATTTGGTTGCAGTGTGCCAGCAATTATGGCCACTAGGACCCTGGAAAATTCTCGCGATCGTTTAATGACGATTATGATGAACCCTTTTATGTCCTGTGGGGCCAGATTACCTGTTTATGCCCTATTTGCGGCGGCTTTTTTCCCCATAGGTGGTCAAAACATCATTTTTGGTCTTTATATCTTAGGAATTCTCGCCGCTATTTTGACGGGATTGGTGATGAAAAAAACCCTACTCAAGGGAGAAGTCAGTCACTTTATTATGGAATTGCCTCCCTATCATCTACCGCGTCTGAAAGGGGTTTTAATTCGTACTTGGGAACGTCTGCAAGCGTTTTTATGGAAAGCTGGACGAGTTATCGTTTTAATGGTGATGATTTTGGGACTACTCAACTCCGTCAGTTTTGATGGTTCTTTTGGTAATCAAGACAGCGAGCGATCGGTTTTAAGTGCTACTGGTAAAGCTGTAACTCCTATTTTCTCACCCATGGGACTAGAGCAGCAAAATTGGCCGGCAACGGTGGGCATTTTTACGGGAGTTTTTGCCAAAGAAGCGATGGTAGGCACATTAAACTCAATTTACAGCCAACTAGCTGGGGAAGACAACCCTAATAAGGGGGCAGCATCCGAAAAATTTGACTTTTGGGGGCAAATTCAGGCAGCTATCGCCACTATTCCCGCCAATTTAGCGCAATTACCCAATCAATTACTTGATCCCTTGGGTTTGAATATTGGTGATCTGCAAGATCAAAAAACGGCTGCCGAGAAGCAAGAAGTAGATTTAGGAATCTTTGGGGCGATGGCGAAAAGATTTGATGGTCAAGCGGGTGCTTTTGCCTATCTTTTGTTTGTTCTGCTCTATTTCCCCTGTGTTTCGGCCACATCGGCCGTATATCGCGAAACTAATGCTGGTTGGACTGTTTTTATTGCCCTCTGGACCACAGGAATGGCCTATATTGTTGCCACTTCCTTCTATCAAATCGCCACTTTTTCTCGACATCCGGGGTTTTCTCTCTTTTGGATAGTCTTGATGGGTTTAACCGTGGTCGGGGTTTTATTCACCTTAAAAAATCTCCGTCCCCGAAAAATCAACCGTCCCCTCTCCACTTCCTAACTCCTAAATTTACCTTTCTAGGTTGATAAAGATGATTTTAACCGATATACAGGCTTATCTTGCCAAAAATCAGAAAGCATCTCTGGCTGAATTATCCATACACTTTCGGATGTCAGCGGATACCTTAAGTCCCATGCTCGATCGCTTGCTGAAAAAAGGGCGAATTCGCCTGATTTCCCTAGAAAAATGCGGAGGTTGCCAGCGTTGTACCCCGGAATCTATGGCTTTTTACGAATGGATTGAGGGCAATTCTACAGGGACAAACAACTAAAAGTTTAAGTAGGGTTGGCTGAAAAAGTTTTTCCTGGGGGTAGGCTTCGGCCGTGAGACTTCGGACGTTCGGCGAGACTTCGGCGGTGAGATCAGCCGAACCGCCGAACCGCCGAACGGTCTTAGGAACTAGGACGGATGCTGGGGTCGGGAAGGTAAGACTGACTATCTTTCGAGGTAGAAAGCGCATCCCATTGAAGCAGGAAGCTCTCAACGCCGTTGAGAGTAGTTCACGAGCTATGGGGAAGTGCAGGAATGGTTAGCCGAGAAACTGGGAGTAGAAGCGGAGTATGAGTTTTAGACTCAATCAACCAACTTGATCTGGTCGGTGTGCAACGGCTTGTTATGCCGCTGCGATCAATCGAGATCGTAATCCCACATCGGCTCAGTTGTATCCATACCTCCTGACAAACCAAGTTTTCACCAGTTGGGTGAGCAGACAATAACTGGATAAAATCAATGCTAACCAGAAGAAGTATTGAGGGGGTAAAGGCACGAATCCTAACACGGAGGCGATCGGCGAGAAGGGCAGATAAATGGCAACGGCCATGATAGTCAGCGTAACCAGTAACATGGGTAGAGCCGGACGACTTTGCAAGAAGGGAATTTTTGCAGTCCGAATGATGTAAACAATCAAGGTCTGGGTCATCAGGCTTTCGACAAACCAACCCGTTTGAAACAAGGCTTGCTGCTCGACTGTATTGGCTTGAAAAACAAACCACATCACTGCATAGGTGGCATAGTCAAAAATTGAACTTATCGGACCAATGTAGAGCATAAATTTTTGAAGATCACCAGGCTGCCACTTCCGAGGTTTTGCTAGATATTCCTGGTCTACATGGTCAAAAGGAATTCCCGTTTGGGAGAAATCGTAAAGTAGATTATTGACTAAGATTTGCACGGGCTGCATGGGCAAAAATGGCAGCAATGCGCTGGCACCCAGGACGCTAAACATATTGCCAAAGTTGGAACTGATACCCATTTTGATGTACTTAACAATATTGCCAAAGGTTTTGCGACCTTCGATAATGCCTTCTTCCAACACCATCAGACTTTTTTCTAACAAAATGATGTCAGCGGATTCTTTGGCAATATCAACCGCTGTATCTACGGAAATACCGATATCGGCTTCTCGCAGTGCGGCAGCATCGTTAATGCCATCTCCCATAAATCCCACAATATGACCTTGACGACGCAGCACCCGGATAATCCGGGATTTTTGCAACGGCGAGAGTTTGGCAAAAATCGTGGTGGTTTCAGCCAGCTCTGTCAGTTCTTCATCCGATAAGCGCTCAACCTCACTGCCCAAGAGGGTGTGATGCACATACAAACCGACATCCTTACAGGTTTTGCGGGCAATGATATTGTTATCTCCCGTCAGCACCTTGACCTGCACCCCATTGTTGTTGAGTGCGGCGATCGCCAGAGCTGCCGAATCTTTCGGCGGGTCAAGGAATGCAATCAAACCAATCAAAATTAAATTATCTTCATCAACAACGGAGTAACTGCGTTGGTCTAAGGGTAATTCTTTATAAGCAACGGCGATGACCCTTAACCCATCTTCATTGAGTTCTTGATTTAACTGATTGACCTGTTGATGAATCGAGGTATCAACGGGCAAAATCTGATCATTGACTTTAACAAGTGTACAAACTTGAAGAATTTCTTCCACCGCACCTTTGCAAATTAGTTCATGGTGGTGGTTTTCTTCTTCCACCACAACGGACATACGACGACGGACAAAATCAAAGGGGATTTCATCAATTTTGAGAAATTTATATTCCACTTTTAAGGATTCGTGGAGTTCAATATGTTCTAGTACCGCTACATCCAGCAGATTCTTCAAGCCTGTTTGGTAGAAGCTGTTGAGATAGGCAAATTCTAGAGCCTCTTCATTTTCTTCCCCATAAATGTCTAAGTGCATTTCCAATACAATTTTGTCCTGGGTGAGGGTACCCGTTTTATCGGTACACAGAATGTCCATCGCTCCAAAGTTTTGAATAGCATCGATATTCTTAACGATCACCTTTTTCTCCGACATGGCGATCGCCCCCCGGGCCAGGTTTGCGGTCACGATCATCGGCAACATCTCTGGGGTTAAACCCACCGCCACCGAGAGGGCAAAAAAGAATGCCTCTGTCCACTGCCCTTTGAGCGAACCATTGATCAGAAAAACAGCGGGAGCCATCACCAGCATGAAGCGCAGCAGCAGCAAGCTGACATCATTCACGCCCTTGTCGAAACTAGTCATGGTCTTACGACCCGTCACAGTTTTCGCTAAAGATCCCAGGTAAGTGTTGCTGCCCGTTTCGATCACAACAGCGGTTCCTGTGCCACTAATGACGTTTGTGCCCAAGAAGCAAATATTAGCCAACTCCAACGGATTTTGCATCTGTTCTTGATCGCTGGGCAGCCTGGGCTGTTTCTCAACGGGCAAAGACTCTCCGGTCAAAGCACCCTGGCTCACGAACAAATCCTTAGCCGCCATCAACCGCACATCTGCCGGAATCATGTCTCCAGCCGCCAGGAAAATCACATCGCCAGGAACCAGGTATTTAATCGGGAGCTCCTGCCGGTCTGGAGTATCAAGATTCAGCTTCAATCCCATATCCTTCGCCAGACTGGGGGAAATATCTTTTCGAGGATCTTTTCGGCTCACGGTGGCAGTGGTATGCACCATTTCCCGCAGTCTCTCAGCTGCCTGACCAGAGCGAAATTCCTGAGAAAAGCGCAGAACTACACTGAAAACCACCATGCTAAAAATAATTACGGCAGCTTTGATATCTTCAGTCAACAGCGCAATGACTGCCAGCGTAATCAATAAAATGACTAAAGGATTTTGAAATAACTTCAAAAACTGGATGTACCACCTGGGGGGTTTCTCCTGGGCAATTTCATTCAGCCCAATTTTGCCCTGTCGCAGGTCGGACTGGAGTTCGCTTAGTCCCTCCGACGAGGTATTGAGCAGTTCCAATACCGTTTCTATGTTGTCTTGAGCAAGTTGAATCAGGTTTGTGGATAATGATGGCGGAACAGAGGGGGTAGTCTGGGGCAGACGACCAGATTTTCCTTGCCACCCCCACAGGATCCTAAATATCGTTTTGTTATGGGAGTTGGGTCTCATGGCGATCGCAGATAAAACCTCCAATTAGCTTGAATACCTCAGATCATGCCAGATTGTCGCACTTTAAACTTAAACTTAGCAGTCTCTGCCGCGCGAACAATCAGCACAACCCTCAAAGCATCTTCTTACGTTGACACTCCCCGCTCTAAAGAGACGGGGATTCTTGGTTCACAGAGATTACTTGCTTAGACAGAATTGCTTCTGAAAAAGTAGAGGTATTCTCTCCCCAAGCGTTTATTGGGTCGAGCA
>SFAU01000127.1 GCA_007096045.1 Microcystis novacekii Mn_MB_F_20050700_S1
AAACTTAAACTAATAAAACGGAGAGCCTATGGCTTGAGAAACTTTCGGAATTTTTGGGTTAGAAGTATGTTATCTTGGCATCTTGTATGTTGATTTAGCATAAAGAGTAACGAAGAGCCTACTGTCTAAAGATCAAAATTTAACAGCAACGATTGTATCATGGTATGAGTAGAGCCGTAGGTTGTTGTATTTCCCCCTTGCCAAAGAATTTCTATTGGCCGAGGGGAAGCACATTTTAATACTAAATCCTGTTTAAAGGGAAAAAGTGCCTAAATTTTCCCCTCGCTCGCTCCCATTACCAGTCCCAAAGTCTTAGCCAAAAAGGTGTTTAGATTTATTCAGCCGGCCCTAGATAGAGAGCCATTTAAGTAATTTTCTATGGAGAGTTAAATTATGTCGTCAACTGCCTACGAAACTGATTATAATCAATGGCTAAAAGAGACGGTAAAACAGTTACGAGGATGCTCTAGCCTCAACTGGGACTGCGCTAAAGCGCAACTACAAACCTATCAGAAGCCTAATATTCCCAAAATTATCGGTAAGGCTTTTTGACAGGCTTGGGCAAGTTTGCTGGCAGGTTCCAAAGCTTTAGCAATTGTTTCGAGAAAATTAACCGCTCGTTGGGCTTTCTTTTGCAGTCCGGCATCATCAGGATTTTGACTAGCTTGGGCAATCTTTTTCACTTGATTGGCGGCTTCGGCTTTTTCTTCTACATCTAAATGGCTGTCAATTTCAATCGCCTGAGTCAGTTCTTGCAGTAAAGCTTTGAGTTGGGCGTTTTCTGGGGAAGCATCGGCTTGAATTTGGTTAATGGTATTGGTTACATCGCCGATGATTTCGCCGAAATTGACGGCAGAATTATTAATATCGCGGATGGTGATATTCGGGGAACTGTCGTTACTATTGCTCATGGCTTTTGCCTCTACATGGATGGGACGGTTGGCGAGGGTTTTGATAATTTCCATCATATCAACACTTTGTTGGCGATAGATGGCAATAATTTCCGTGTCTTTGGCGGTGAGTCGTGCCTTATATTGGGCTTCGATGGCTGCGAGTTGTAGTTGATAATTTTGGTTAAATTCTTGATGAATTTTCTCTTTATCAGTGTCGGGTGGTACATGGACTTTTACCACTATCACGCCATCTCCTTTATTGGCAATGCTCTGTATCTGAAGCGGCGTATCTTCATTCTGCACTTGTACTTCTTTTAAGGCAGCAATGAAAGCTTTCCAATCCACCCCATTGCGGAAAATGAGGTCAACGGTGTCGAACATTTCGGCAAACAATTTAGTAAATTCGCCCGGTTGAAATTCACCACTGCTAGGGCGGCGCTCTTTTTGCCCATTAAGCAGGTAAACATACTGGCAGTCCACCTCATCCAGTTGGGTAGTAGCATCAATATTCCAATTTTCCACGCAAGCACCCGTCAGAGTAGCATGGCGCAAATCGGTATTGACGGCGTTGACTTCGCTGAGGTTTGCCCCCGCAAGGTTGGCGTATTGCAAGCTGGCTTCACTGATATTCGCTAGGCGCAAGTTGGCAGTTTGCAGGTTTGCCCCGTCTAGGTATGCCCCCCGTAAATCGGCTTGGGCAAAGTCTTTTCCGCTTCCGGTGCGGGAATCAATCAAAAATTCTCTAACCTGGGGATTGGCTAATAAGGTATGGCCGGGGCGGGCTAATTCCAATTTAATCGCCTGCTTGAAGCAGGTTTTTTTCAGGATGGCGCGGTTGAAGTTGGTATTTTTCAACCTCGCACCCGTGAAATCTGCCGCGGTTAAATTAGCTTGAAAAAAGGATGTGCCACCAATAGCAGCAAAGGCTATCACAATTTTACGCAACCAAGGATCTCGGTGTTCTTGTTTAAGGGTTAGCCAACCGAGCCAACAGTAAAATAGCGTCAAGGCTCCGGCTACGGCTCCGGCTACGGCTACGGCTCCGGCTACGGCTAAGGCTCCGGCTACGGCTCCGGCTACGGCTAAGGCTCCGGCTACGGCTCCGGCTACGGCTAGGGCTACGGCTACGGCTAGGGCTACGGCTACGGCTCCGGCTACGGCTAGGGCTACGGCTACGGCTCCGGCTACGGCTAGGGCTACGGCTACGGCTAGGGCTACGGCTACGGCTCCGACTCCGGCTCCGGCTACGGCTAAGGCTCCGGCTCCGACTCCGGCCAAAATATTTTTACGCCAAGTGACAGCGCAAAAACAGATGAGAAAAATTAAGGTGGACCAACCAGCAACTTGGTTTGCTGTACTGGATGAATCAAAAATTAAGACCACCAGATAACCGGCTATAGCGGAGAAATAACTCGAAATCACAATTAACACCAAAGCCAACCCCAACAAAATCACCACCCACCGCTTCGGCAATCCCGCCTTCGCCCCAGCAAACTTCGCTCCCGTCAGATTCGCCCGACTAAAATTTGTCCCGCGTATATCACAACCACTGAAATCCGCCCCCGCTAAGTCCGCACCGCGAAAGTTACCGCCTCGCAAGGATTCCCCCCGGAAATCCCGCCGCCCGTTTTTGTACTGTTCAATAACTGCCGCTGCCTTCATCGCCTACGAAATTGCCATACTATGCCCTCAATCTTACTACAAGTCAGAAAGCGGGTTTCCTGAGAGAATCTGATTGATACTCCCACCCCAGCGCTTCGGGATTCTTGGTTCAACGAGTCCACGTTCAAAAACCTGGCATTTTTATGGGCAATCGCATCAGGTTCCCCACCTCACGTTCTAGAATATATCTGGATTTCCCCCATAGATATCTACTACAATAGCCGAAAACTCTTATCCATCAATGGATAAACTCATTAACCTTTCTTAATCTACTAAGTAATTTTCTATGGAGAGTTAAATTATGTCGTCAACTGCCTACGAAACTGATTATAATCAATGGCTAAAAGAGACGGTAAAACAGTTACGAGAGCGTAATTTTGAGCAGGTGGATTGGGATAATTTAATTGAAGAAATCGAGAGTATGGGAAAAAGTGATAGACGAGCTTTAATGAGTCTGTTAACCCGTCTTATCGAACATCTTTTAAAGCTGGCTTATTGGCAAGAAGAAAAAAACGGTCAGGTAATCATTGGGCGGCAGCAATAGTCAATTTTCGCGCACAAATTCAGCAGCGTTTAGAAGACAGTCCCAGCTTAAGGCCAGAATTAGCGGCTATGTATGATAAAGTTTATCCAGTGGCGATTAAATCGGTTTCTCAGCTTTTTTCCCTCAATTCAGACGCTCATATATCCCTCGAACAAACATTAGATGATAATTGGTTTCCCCCGGCTGAAAAATAGTTCTGAATTATAAAAACTGATGGCCTCACCCTCATACTTATTAAAACTTAAATTTTAGGGTAAAAAAAGGGGAATATAATATCAGGCAGTCAAATTAAGGATATTTTCTCGATGAGAATCTTAACATCTACTACTATTGCGGTTTCTCTCTCTTTAGCTCTTATCAGCCCCAGCTTTGCCGTTAGCTTGGTAACTAATCGTGCCGACCTCAAGGGTAATGATTCCATTGATTGGTCGAGTCTTGGTAAGGTTTTAAAGCCTTTTAACCCTAATTTCGCTGATTTTCTCGGTTTTTCCTTTTCCGGTACTTCCGCCGGAGGATTGGGCTTAGATGTAGATATTAATCCGATTAATCAGCCGATTACACCGCCTTTTGTCTTTAAAACGGCTCCTATTCCTCAAGGCATCCCGACTAACTTTGCTAACGGTGATTTTCTCTTGTTTACGGGGCTGCAGTTTGGTCTATTTCCCGCTCCGGGCAACCCCGGCCCGATTTCGATTAGCTTCGCGCAACCGGTTAGGGCTGCTGGAGCGCAAATCGCTGTGGATGATGCGCCGAACTTTGTGGGTAATATCAAAGCATTTGATATTAATGACAATCTTTTGGATAGTTTTAGTGTCAATGGTACATCTTCTACAGCACTGGATAATGCTGCCATTTTTCTAGGGGTAAAAAGTGCGTTGGCTGAGATTAGCCGCATTGAATTCAGTAGTAATATTAATAATCGCGCCATTGGCATTAATACTCTCAGTATCGATAACCCTTCCATTCCTGAACCATCCCTGACAATCGCTCTCCTAGTTATGGGTTCGGGTTTGCTGTGCTTGAAAAAAAAGCTATGATAGTGGCAAGGACGAACCTAATTTTAATGGGAAAATTAAGTAGGTTGATTCATGAATCAACCTACTATGAGGGGTTGCTATAGTGTTAAGCTTCTCCTGTGATTGATAAACCCTCTACCCAAACGTAGGGACAAACACCACTGGGAGTAATAACTGCTTCCGGTTCCAGATAAACAATCGATTTCAGCAGTGTTAAAATATCGCCGGCTACGGTAGCGGAATCGATGCTAATGCGCTCATTTTTGTTAACTAACCAACCGTCAAAGGGCAAAGAAAAGGAACCTTGCAGAGAATTAACTCCTGCATGAAGTGCCTGTAAACTATCAATTAAAACCACATTTTCTGCTGTTTCCAAAGAATAGATCTTTGGTTGATTAGCACTAGCAAAAACGTGATAAAAATGGGGACTAACCGTTACTTTTGCCCCAATGTTACCGTTGCCAGTGGGTTCCACATTCATCCGTTTAGCGGTAATCGTGCTATGGAGAAAATTACTCAAAATCCCCTCCTTAATTAATTCCACACGACGGGTGGGAGTGCCTTCACTATCAAAAGTTTCGGCGGCAACATTAGCTGGATGGAGGGCATCATCGCACAAATTTAAGGCAGTGGCCGCGATTTGTGTTCCCAAAGATTCAGGAGTAGAAAGACTCTGTTTATCAAGGACATTTTGGGCATTAAACAGATTAGAAAAAGCCCCGATTAGACTCAAAAAGGCGCGGGGGGCAAAAACCACTAAATATTTACCCGTGGTAATCGGTTGATAGTCCAGATGGCTAACAGTTTTGGTAATCGCTTCCTCGATGCAACCATCGATATCTAATTTTTCCAGCCCCGGACTGACCCGAAAAGCACCGGCGCTGCGGGGTTTTTTGCCTTCCTGTTCGGTTTTGGTGTATAAATACACACTGGCATAACTACGCTCTTCCTGACGCATTGCCCCGTCGCTATTGAGATAAAAACGTTTGACCTGCTGTTGTCCCAAACCGTTATAGGGAACACTGGCAATAGCCGGATGGGCCGCTAGTAAGGATTTTTCGGCGGCCAATAACTTATCGATGAGAGTGGATACAGGTGCTTGATTAGACATTTCGCTGGCCACTTCTGTGGTAGGTGCGGTGGCCGCGGGACTAAAATCGGGGACATTTTCCTTAACCCCAAAAAAGCTGGCTTCTTGGGCGGTTTTCAGGGCTAATTGCAGTCCCACCGGGTCCACATCGGTGGTCGAGGTGACACCGACTTGATTATCCCGATTCCAGACGCGAACGATAACGCTGGAACGATTGGAAGCTTGTACCTGTTTCGGTTCCCCTTGAAACACATCCACATCGGTTTCATCGACAGAAGAACCATAGATGTCGTATTTAGCAATTCCTAAAGCTTGGGCGCTAGAATTAGCGATTTGGGCGATATCTTCAACTTTTTGCATAGATTTATGGGGGGTTAGGGGTTGGGGGTTGGGGGTTGGGGTGATGGGGAGAATAAATAAAAGCTGAATCCTGTCTCCTGACGGCTGATAGCTATACTTAGCCTAAATTGGCTAAATTAGGCCAGGTGGTGACAATAAAGACAATAACGGCGGCCGTGGCCAGCATCGCTTTGGCAACGTGACCGATAACCGTACCGACGACGATACCGACACAGACTTTTAGGGATTGTTGCAAACGGGGGGTTAATTCCAAATCGCGACGATAGGCGTATTCTCCCAAAAAAGCCCCGACCACAGGACCGATAAATAGGCCGATAATTGGGCCGCCAATGGGTAAAGCGGGTAAAAGCCCGAATATTCCCGCTAATAAACCCACTACTAGCCCGATTTGACTCCAATTGCTGGCCCCAACTTTTTGCGCGCCGAGATAACTAGCGAGGAATTCCACCCCCAGACTGAGGAGAAGGATAACAAAGGCCACGGTTAAAGCGACCCCCATCCCCGCGAATTTGGTGACAAAACCCCACACCAGCATGGCGATTAAAATCAAACTCATGCCGGGGATAGCGGGCAGCAGTTCGCCAATTATCCCCACTATCATGATGGCGATGAGGAAATAGTAGAGAATCACTAAAGCCATGATTAACGACCGCCAACGGTAATAGAATCGACTTTTAAATGGGGTTGACCAACGGTGACATAAACGCTACCACTGACGGAACCGCAAAAACCCGCCGCTAGACCTAAATCTTGGGAACACATAGAGATTTTATTCATAATCTCCTTAGCTGAACCGATTAAAGTCGCGCCTTTCAGGGGTTTAGTTAGGTTGCCGTTTTCGATAAGATAAGCTTCCTCGACGGCGAAATTAAATTCACCGGTCGCCCCCACACTACCACCGCCCATTTTTTTGCAATAAATGCCTTTATCGATGGAATTAAAGAGATTATCGAGGCTATATTCCCCGGGGGCGATGTAGGTATTCCGCATCCGACTAGCGGCCGCATAGGTGTAGTTTTGACGGCGACCGCTACCTGTGCGCGGATGGCCGGTTTTAATTGAACCGGTGCGATCGGCAATGAAGTTTTTTAGGATACCATTTTCAATTAGGAGAGTACGCTGGGCCGGCATTCCCTCATCATCCATATCGATAGTACCGAAAGCTTTATCGGATAATCCTTCGTCCCAAGCCGTCAGATTTTCGTGGGCGATTTTTTCGCCTTTTTTATCGAGAAAGGGCGTGGTTTTTTGTTCAATTTGCGTAGTTTCTAGCAAATGGCCACAAGCTTCGTGGAAGATAACGCCGCCAAATTCATTGGCCATGACGATGGGATAACTGCCAGATTCTACATAGTCAGCGTAAAGCATTTTACCTGCCGATTCGGCCACTTCTGCCGCCGATTCCTCGGCATTCCAAGTCCGCAGAAAATCGGGATTACTGGTACTACCCACCCGTTTACCAATGCTAGAACGATTAGTCCCATCGGCACAGAGGAGATTATAGCCCACGGATTGGGTGAGGCGAATATCCCGGGCAAAAGTGCCGTCACTAGCGGCAACTAAAATTTCTTGCCAATCGCGAAAATAAGCGGCGCGACGAGATTGGACGTGAGAGGCTTTCTGATTGAGGTGAACGTTGGCAGTTAGGAGAATATCACCCATTTCTCGCAAAGAACTGCAATTATTCAGCCAAATATCTTTATTTTTGACCGTGGCATAATCCCGGAACATTTCCAGATTGATTTCGGGAATATATGCGTTAGGACCGGGTAGGTTTAAACCGAGAATCGATAAACCTTTTTCTAGGGCATTTTTTAAGCCTTGGAAGCTTAAATCGTTGGTACTGACGTAACAATCTGCTTTCCCGCAAAAAAGGCGGATTCCTGCCCCTGTAGATAGTTTCGGTGAGAGACTGGTGATGCTGTCATCTTCGGCTAAACAACTGATATAGTTGACTCTTTCCAGGAAAAATTCGATAAAAGTTGCCCCGGCAGCCCGTCCCAGTCCCAGAAGGGTAGATAAAGGGGCAGCCCAAGATCTATCAAACCGCTCCAGACTAGGATTATATTTCAGGGTGGGGAGTTCTTTGGAGATGAGTAGAGTGGGTGACATAAAGCTGGTTTATCAGTTAATCTGCTGGTTTCTAGTCTAACAGCTATCAGTTTTTTCCGTCTGGGGGTGCGTTAGCGCGGCCTAACCCTGCTAAATTTTTCTCCTTCATAAGACCTCTTGCATAATTTTTTTATGGTATGATGGAAGGTTTTGCTTTTTTCTCGATTTTTAGATTGAAGTTGAAAAAAGAATAAAATGTGATCTTAGGTCAGGAAATCATCTATACTTTTGCTATATTTATTAGCAAAAATATTTACCATATAAACATTTCTTCTTGACCAATTTCCACCGCCTTTCAATTAAATTTAGATTAGGCGAATAAGACGGCAGATAGAGTAGCTCTATTGACAAAGAAAGAGCTGATTCCTCAACAATTTTACATTTTTGATAGCGGGCATTATCTAAGACTATAGTGACACGAATGGTTATCCCGGCATTTTGCCAAAGGGTCGCCTCTTTTTCTAACCACCAAGCGTATTCAAGACTGTCAAAATCTCCCAATTGCGGCCAAACAAGAATTAAAAGACGTTTATACCCAGTACAATCGCTTAAAATTGGCACTATTTGCCCATCGCTGACCCTTTGGCGTTGAATCGTTGAAAATATTTCATAGCTGCTGCTCATAGATAAATTTCTCCTAATAAAACCTCCTCTTTTGCTCCCGTGACTTTCGGTAAATTACCGGGGAAATCGTGCCAGCGCCAATAGGCCAAGAGGGCAAAAGCGATCGCTTCTTTAAAATCGCTATTTAATCCTACCTCATCAGTGGTCAAAAGCTTGACATTTGCCCCCAAATGTGCTAGGAGTCGTTGGCGCAGGTAGGCATTACGAGCGCCACCACCACAGAGCAGCACCTCCGCAGGCATTTCTGGCAAAAAAGTTCGATAGCTGTGGGCGATCGAAATGGCGGTTAAATCGGTTAAACTGGCCAACCAGTCGGCATGACTGAGGGAATAAGCTTGGGCATCCCGGCGCAATTGGGCTAGATAGGCGGGGCTAAATAACTCTCTGCCAGTGGATTTAGGGGGATATTGTTGAAAATAAGGCTCCTGTAGCCATTTATGAACCAATTCGGAGCAGGGTTGACCCTGGGCCGACCATTGACCGTTATGGTCGTAGGTTTGTTGGCCTTGGCTCAAAAATTGTACGGCCAAATCGATGAGGACATTGCCGGGGCCGGTATCCCAACCGAAAATTTTTTGCTGCCAATTTTCCCTTTGTCGGGGGGGTAAATAGGTTAAATTGCCAATACCGCCGATATTTTGGACGCAGCGGGCTTTAGTGGGGTGAGAAAGCAGATAAGCGTCAATTTTCGGCACTAGGGGCGCACCGTGACCAGTTTGGGCGATATCGGCAGCGCGAAAATTACTAATGGTGGGAATACGGGTGATTTTTGCGATCGCTGCTCCCCGTCCTAATTGTACCGTGTAACCGAGGCGATCGTTTTTGGGAGGTCGATGAAAAACGGTTTGACCGTGACTGCCGATTAATTGGGCTTTTGGGGCTTCTTTTTGGATATTTAAAGCGGCATGGGCGAATTCTGCGGCGATATTATCATCTAAACTAGCTAAAGCTTCAATAGATAGCTTTTCTCCCCCACAGACTTGTAAAATTGTCTCGCGTAATCGGGGGGAATAGGGATAGGTTTCCCCTGCTAATAACTGCACCTGTGGAGATTCAACCGTACCGCTAATCTCCACTAAAGCGGTATCGATACCATCCACCGATGTGCCACTGATTAAACCGATAACTAACAAGTTTTTTCCCTCAACTGTCGATTGTTGATTATTTTATCCCCCCCCGACAATAGTAACAATTTCTAATTTATCCCCCTCTTTGATTTCCGTGTTTTCCCAATACTGACGATGGAGGATTTCCCCGTTGTATTCCACTGCCACTAACCGAGGATTCATGCCCAAATTTTCTAGCATTTGCGGTAGTTTAGTTGCGGGTAAACAGGTTTGAGTTTTGCCGTTGATTTGCAAGGTTATTTCTGACATGGATTTGGATACAAACGAATCAAGTTAATCGGAGGAGACAGTATTCTCCGAGACAGGAGTTGAGAGTTGGGGTTTTAGGGTTTTAGGGTTTCAGGGTTTTGGGGTATTAGTTGAAATTCCCCATTTCCCCATTTCCCCATTTCCCCATTTCCCCATTTCCCCATTTCCCCATTTCCCCATTTCCCCATTCCCCCATTCCCCCATTTCCCCATTTCCCTACACCCCACAACCCCCTTCCCTACTTTAATTGGTCTAATAATTGTTGTGTCACCACCTCGGTGTGCTGCGCTTCCATGATGGCCCGGACTACAGCCACCCGTTGCGCTCCTGCCTCTAAAACGTCTTTAATGTTATTACTATCAATACCACCAATCGCAAACCAGGGTAAAGGGCAATTTTCCCGCGCATAACGGACGTATTCCAATCCTGCGGGTGTTTTTCCCGCTTTGGTGGGGGTGGCATAAACTGGACCGACTCCCACATAATCGGCCTTTTCTTGGATTGCTTTGGCCATCTCTTGGGGATTAGTGGTGGACCGACCGATAATTGCCGTCGGGCCGAGAAATTGCCGCGCTAGGGAAATCGGTAGATCCTGTTGGCCGAGATGAACACCATCGGCATTAACGGCCCTAGCAATATCGACGCGATCGTTCATAATAAATAAAGCATCATAACGGTGGCATAACTCACACAGTTTAGCGGCCTCTTCTAAACGAATGGTATCAACGGCGGTTTTATGGCGGTACTGCACCAATTTTAAACCTCCTTTTAGGGCTAATTCAACGATTTCTAGGAGATTTTCGGCAGGAGAAGTGACTAGATAGAGGGGAGATGCTTTTAGTTTTTCCAGAGGTGGAGAGATTAATAGTTGACTCTCTAGCTGATAAACCCGATAGCGTAGCTGTTTACAGGCTATCCCTAGCTCTAGATCATAGAGTTTACCGTATTCTTCTAAAACCCTAAAGGCCTCCTGTACGCGAGCGAGATTGGCCTGCAGCAGTCCCTCGACAGTCTCCCGGATTTCTTCCCTGGGATGGCTTAAATTTGTGCCGATATCGCCGGCCGTGTCCCGATGTCGTTTAAGATCGATCGAGTGCCAACTAGCCAACTGATGGCGCATTTCTTTACATTCTTGGGCTAAATCGGGATTATCTAAGCCAAAACGACACCATTCTTCGATAATTCGCAGTCCTTCTCTGGCGCGGTCAAGGTTAGCATCAAGAATCCGTTTAATCGCCGTAGTTTCTAGTTTCATATCTGACAACGCCGAAGAACCTAAATGTTAAGTTTGATTACAGAATGCCAGATTTTTCCGAAAACAGCTGGTTTTTTTTTGGAGTCTGCGTTATACCTGAATCAGGTTAAGAAAAGTTATTATGTATAGCAGTTTTCCCAGAATTGATCCCGATTGAGACGCTGAAAAGCCTATCTATAGGGAGACCTACCAGACAGTATCGGACTAAAAACCGCTATATCGAGAAAACTTAACGTTTTTATAACTTTTCTTGACTTTGATTTTATCCAACAGTATAAAGCTGGAGACTTCAGTTATGATGACAACAAATAAACTAACCAAAACCTTTGCTTCCGGCTCTCTAGCCATCGGGGTTCTCGCTGGCTCGGTGCTTGCCGCTACCAGTGCGAGTGCAATGGTAATGACTAGTTGGGGAGTATTTAAGAACGGAGATACTATACCGGAGGGCGACAAACAAGTCACATTCCAGTCAGGCGGAGAGGGGATAAGTGATTCTACCATGGTTGCCTTTGGAGACCTTGGCAATGGAGAGTATCAATTTTCATTAATGGGAATGGTCGCGGCCGCTACCGATTTCACGTACAAAATCGAAATCTTACCCACATTTCCCAATAATTATTTTACAGGGGTTCAACTGGATTCAGACGTAAACGTTAACCTTGCTAACGGCGGCTACGGGAATATAACCAAAGAGGTTATATGGACAGGAGGATCAGTTTTGTTAACTTCAATTAACGGCGACCCCGCCCCTTCTGCTACATTCGCCTTCATTCCGGGTGAATTGACAACGCTCACGGTCACGGATACACTTAATCCTAACTTCGGTGGAGTCCTGACGTCCTTATCGAATAAATTCAGACAAGGCACAGCAGTACCAGAACCGGGTACTATCCTCGGACTTCTGGCAGTGGGTGGTTTAGGATTGGTTTCCCGCTTCAATAAACAAAAATAACAGTTACCAATGTGTGCAAGACATTGATAACTGTGAGGTCGAAACAGCTAAAGGTTGGATGCCCTGGGAGGGTTTCTAGCTTTTAGCTTTTTCTTAGGTATTGATTTTAACGCGAATAGGGGATAGGGGATGGGGGATAGGGGATGGGGGATAGGGGATGGGGGATAGGGGATGGGGGATAGGGGATGGGGGAT
>SFAU01000128.1 GCA_007096045.1 Microcystis novacekii Mn_MB_F_20050700_S1
CTCTCGCGCTGTTGTAGAGTGGTGGTCATTGGTTTATGATTCCTATTAAGTTATCGAGGTACGATTGATTTGATGATGTCTCTATCTTAGAGATTTTGTAACGGTTTGTAAAGGGGTTTCAGAAAAGTATTACTTGTTGGAATGATAAGGTGGGCTTATGTTCAGTTAGTTGGTCGAAGCGATCGATTTGCCGACAATAAACTCATGAAGCGCCTTTTCCTTTGAGCGAGAGAATGCGATCTGGCGTAGCGAGCGCTTTGCGTTCGCTCTACTTGGTGTTGTTTTTGTCCCGTTCGATCTTGCCTGCGATTGCGTCCAGCCTTGCTTTGATTCTGGTCATCCATTGGTTAAACTCGGCCGACTGCCGGTCGATATCTTCTTTCCGTACCCTTATCTCTTCGGTTGTTTTTTCGTGGGCTTCTAACCGGATATTTAATTCTGCAATCATCATTGCCTCAAGTATCTATTGGTTTGTTTATTTGTTAGGGAGGAGGCATCTCATTTGTGCAAGTGAGTAATTATACTTGTCGATGAAACTTGCTTCTAGCAAGGCTTTCAAAATAGCTTGACATAAAACTTAATTTAGGAGTTACAAAGGTGAGATGCTCCCGATCGCTTTTAACATATTGCAAAGATAATCGCTGTAACCAACTCTCTTTTAAGCCATCTTCAATATCATATACAGACATCGTATTACCGGGATTTTGTAAAAGAGAAATTATTCCTTTAGTCACACTGATGAGATTAGTTGGAAATAGCATATAAACTCTCCTAAGCAAGTAAAAAGAGTGAGAATAATCGAAAAAACCGATAACCAATAACTGGGAAAAACTACTCCTTATAAGGATCATACTGACTCAAGATTCGTTCTAACTTTGCTTCATCAATGCGATTAATTAAGCGTTTAGATTCTTCGACATCGCGGACAGTTTTTGATAAATTAATGGTGGAACCGACGGTAAATAGTAAACCCATGCCTAAATAACCCTTAATCCACGCATCTACTGGTAGATAAATAACTCCTAAAGAAGTGGCAGAAATAGAGACAACAAAAGACAACCAAGTTTGAAAAATCCACGCTTGAGTATGACTGGGAGCAGTACCGTATTTTTTATCGTTCATAATTGCCTCCTAAATGTTTCTACACCCATTCTGTCGGTTCTAGAGGTGCAACAACAATGAGCGCTATCTAGTAGGGGGAGAGGGTGAGAACTGGGGTGAAGTGGGGTGAAGTATAAAGTATAATCGTTGTCAGAATCTAGGGCCAAAAAGATGGAGATAAAACACCTAAAAATTTGGTATTCTTGGGAAAAACAAGAACAGATGATCGATCGTTTGGTGGGGAGAGTGGGATTAACCCGGGTGCGCGCCACTTGTTTTCTGCGTCTTTGGATTTATGCGATCGCCAAGGAAGGACAGGTAAAACCCCCTTTATCTCGGTTAATTTTTCCCACCACTGCCATTATCTGTACCCATCGGCAAGCATCGGATTTATTTTATCAGGATCATGACCAGGGCAGCGATCGCTCTGCTGGTATGATGTTAGATAAGTTAGCAGCCCTTGGTTTAATTGAAAAAATTTTTGACGGCAACACAACCAGAATTAAAATCAAGCCAATTACGGGTATTTTAGAGCCTGATAGCTCGGAATTATCTGTAGAATTACAATTAGATCAATTTAATCCCCGTTGTGATGCGATTCCTGTGGCTAACTTGCTGACACGCAATTATAACTGGATGAATCGCAATGCTAAAGCAATTCCCCATCGCATTTCTGGTCTGTTACGGGGTTGGGCAAAAGACTATACTACAGGTATGCGAGTTTTGCGTCGGGTAGATAATCTTAATCCCGTCGGTTTTTATCTCCTCTATCCCACTGCGGAGGAGTCGGAAGGGAATTTTTTTACCTCTCCTAACAAGAGTTTACATCTAAGTGCGATCAACGAACAGGATCCTTTTAAAATGGCATCTGTGGGAGATGAAAATTGTCTTTCGGTATTTATTCGCAGTTGGATGATTGATGCTAATTATTTGGAGAAATATCGTTTAATTTTCCTGCAAGATGCCCAAAAAACTCTCCAGAGAATGACCTTAGATTTTCCTAATCTCTGCGATTTACATACCTTGATTATTCATCCTGATTATGAGAAATTAGCCGCAGCCTTGGGGTTTCAAAAAACTATTCAGGAATCCCCAAACTCTATTTATTGGATGTATTTAGGACTCGATCGCTTTTTATCCCTAGACATGAGTGAAATTCAATTCCCCACTCCCCGTTCCCCGCTCCCCTATACCTTTTAAACAGGATTTAGTATTAATTCTCCACTTCACTTTTTTCGAGAAATCTCCCCTCATCTTGCAATTTGTCGCTTATTTCTGGCAGTTTTAGCAATATTCCAGCGAATAACCAATAGTAAACAGAAACTGGCTCGACGGAGAGAGGATAATAGTAGGGGTTATAGCTAATAAAAAGTAGGAAAATCCAGATACAGAGACCCCAATGCTTTAAAGCGGGATTTTTTACTTTTAAATAGGCTTTAAAGGTGAGAATACAGAGAATTGTCACCACTACCATAAAAGCGATAAAACCGACGATACCGATTTCGTAGAGGAGTTTAGCGTAGTAGGTTTCAATTAGTCTTATCCCTTCTTCTCCCACTATATGACGAGCGCCACTGCTGGCCGTGCCTAAACCAAAACCAAAAAGCTGTAAATATCTTAAGGCCCACTGCATTTGTCCGACTACAAAGTCAATGGGAGACGAATATAGCCAGCGACCGATAAAATTTAGCCCTCTTTCCCGAATAAAGGGATTTAACGTCACTGTGAGCAGGGAAAGCAGCCCCAAGATTCCCAATTTTAATGGTAACTTTTGTTGATTTTTGCTAGTAGCAATAAAAAGAACTAAATAAAACAAAGGTACTAGCAACAAAGGTAATCTTTGTCCAGAAACCAGAGTCGCAAGCAAGACTAAAACCATTGCCCCCCAACCAGCGACACGCCATCTTTTTTGTGGATCACTAAAACTAGCTGCGTAACTGATGACGCTACCAGATACTAAAAACCAACTCCATTGCCAAGGATCGGAAAATGTGCCGGGGAGACGAATTAAGCCTCGATCGGGATTATACAACACTGAACCGCCGACAAAACATTGAGCTTTCAGGCTGGCTTTGTCGGCAATATCTGGATAAAATTGGCTGTCGGACTTCGGGGCAAGAACTTCCAGTTGATTGAGGAATTCATTATCGGGACAGATACCTTGGACGAGTAAGAAGTATTGAATTAGAGCTAAACCGCAACAGACTAAGATCATCACGATTAAAAGCCGATTAAACACGAATAAATCCCGTTTTTCCTTGATTAGATAGTAGCCACAGAGAACTAGGGGAATATAACCGAGGAGGGTTTTTAATCCCACAATTCCCACAGCAATTGCTCCTTGGGGCAGATTGACAAAAAGAAAAGTTATCAAACTGCTGGCAAGTAAAATCAAAGCTGTGATGAGAAAAGGCTTGATTTGGGGGCGTAATTGCTTAAAAGTTTGGGTTTTAATTAAAATTGCCGCTAAAGCTGGGAAATAAAAGGCATCCTTGACGGTTCTGTAGAGAGCATAGGATGGCTCGTAGCCAATGAAGTTGCCCTTTACCTGAAAAACTCTCGCCACGGTAAAAGTGACGGTATTACTCAGGGGAAGATAGATGATTAGGGCTAATAATCCCAGACGGGGATGGATAAAAGAAGCGACCATGGCGGGAACCGCCAAAATTCCCAACAAGGCCGCTTTTTTGTCGAATATAATCCCTAAAACTAGACTAATTAATATACTGGCGATCGCTAATATAGTTAGTAACAGAGAGTTCCTCTCTTTCATATCGTGCAGCCTGAACATATTCAAAGGAGAGTGTACCAGATTTTTGCCCAGATTCTCAATGGCGGAGGCTGGAAGCTTTTCAGTAATCAGTAAACAGTCTGATCAAAGTTTCCTTTTGCTTCTTAGCTCTTGCTATACTTATTGAAAATTTTATTTATCTTCATCTTGACTCCGTGGCCGAAAATCCTTCTTTTCAAGACCTTTATCAAGCTGGAATCAGTGCCTTTGAGCGTGGACAATATCGTCTTAGTATCCAGCAATTAAATGCGGCTTTAGCCTTAATTTCCTTAGGATCCCGAGCAGGGGGTGAGATCCAAATTTGGTTAATTTCTGCCCATCAGGGGTTAGGAGAGGGGGAGAAAGCTAGTGAAATCTGTAGGCAACTTATTACCCATCCTATCTATCAAATTCGCGAACAGGCCAAGCGTCTGCTTTATATTATCGAAGCTCCCCGTCTCAAACGCCCAGATGAGTGGATGACGAAGATTCCCGATTTAGAGAAACTTCCCGATAGTACAGCGCAATTTAAAAAGGGAACAAATAAACAGAAAAAAGAAGAACCCCCCGCACCCATGCAGTTAGAGCAGCATAAAAATACTGTTTTTAGCGGATTGGCGATCGCTATTATTCTATTGATGCTCTGGTTTTTTGCTAAAAATAGCTAAATTAGTTGACAATAAGCTTCTAATATGCTAATGCAGTTGGCTATCGCTCCTAAATGGGCGATTTCATAACCGTGGGTGTTTTCGGTGGGAAAACCTAAGCAAGCGGCCTTAGCTATATGACCGAATTTCATGGCGATGGAGGCATCGCTACCAAAACCACTAATAATAGCTAATTGCAGAGGTATTCCCGCCTTTTCAGCCGCTATTCTTAATTCTTGATTTAATTCCTCATCATAGATACCGTAACCATCCTGAGACAATAACACAGGACTGCTGCCATCCTGAATCGGATATTCAGGAGCGAGGGGACAGATTTCTAGGGCAATTAAAGCATCTAAGCGGTTATTTGCGGTGAAAAATAAGGCCCCCAATGCTCCTACCTCCTCCTTTGCTGAGGCAACCAGATATATATCCACCCCGGGGTTAATTATTCTGGCCGCTAATGCTAAAAGAATCGCCACGGAAGCTTTATTATCAAGGGTATAACTGGCAATGTAGTCTTTTAGTCGAAAGGGTTGTTTTCGGTGTTTTCCCACCACGACTCGACTACCGACGCGCACCCCGCAAGCGTCTAATTCTTCCGGAGTCAATTTCGTCTCTATCCATGCGGATTCCCAGGTGACGGGACTGTTTTCCTGCTGCACTTTTTGCGGGGATTCATGGGAAATATGACGGGAACCAAAGGAGAGAATCCCAGATATGGTTTCCCTATCACCGATAATATCTACCACTCCCTCTCCGTAAATCCAAGGAAAAGCTCCTCCGAGTCGGCGAATTTGCAGAGTACCATCGGGATTAATTGCCTTGACAATTGCGCCAATTTCGTCTTTATGGCCGGTAATAGCAATTTTTTTAGTCGAATCTTGTCCTTTAATTTTGCCGATGACATTTCCCGCTTGATCTTGCCATGTTTCTAATCCTAACTCTTGAAAGCGTTCTAGTAAAAAGCGATCGATTTCCGTTTCCATCCCACTAGGAGAATGATGGAGGACAAGAGTGGCAATAGTGTCAAAGAGGTGATCAAAATCCATATTTATCTTGATTTTGTGGGTCGAGAGAGAATTTTATCGAAACAGGAAATCGAAAAGGTTTTACAGGAACAATATTAGCGCAATCATGGCTCTTGAGTGATTGCCAGTTAGCATTTAATGATTAATCAAAGGTGCAGAATTAGCCAGAAAACCCGCAACTTTCAGAGACTCTAGCACCGAATTTTCATCCTCTACCCAATAGTTTTGTCCTAAACGCACAAATTGACGCTGAGTTCCCGCACCGATGGTGGCAATAACGGGAACTTTTGCCTTTTGTTTGTCTCCCGATTGCAGAATACTTTTAAGAAGATTTTGACGATTTTGGTTGACAACATCTTGCAGCGATAAATTGACCATCACCATTTTAACGGTTTCGATCGGTTCCGCATCTTCGACAATTAATTGTACCCGATCATCTCGGCGATCCACTTTTCCCCACACCATTAAAGTTGCTTCCTCCACTAATAATTTTTGCAGAGGTTCGTAGGTATCAGAAAAAACCACCGCTTCCGACTGTCCCGAAGCATCTTCTAGGGTTAAAAAAGCCATGGGAGTACCTTTTTTAGTCATAATTTTTTTAACGGCATTTAATAGGACAATGGCACTGACTTTTTTTCTGGTTTTGTGTTCTTCCAAGTCAGCTAAATTGATAGGAGATAGGACTTGAGCGGCTCTTTGTAAAGCTTTTAAAGGATGTTCGGAAACATAAAAACCTAAATGTTCTTTTTCCAGTCTTAACTTTTCCTGTAGGGAAAAATCTTCCACTGCGGTTGCACTGGGAGACTGTTCAAACTCGGACTCTTGTTTATTTTCTGCGCTACCCCCTAGCATATCAAAAATATTCATTTGACCACTTTCTTTCTCTTTGGTGCGTTTTTGCGCCCAAGCAACTACTAATTCTAAATCTTCAATTAATTGATGGCGATTGGGTTGAATTTTATCAAAAGCACCACAATAAATTAGCGTTTCTAAAGCTCTTTTGTTGATCACTCGCAAATCAACACGCTCGCAAAAATCCCCTAAGGAAGTAAACTTTCCTCCCGCAGCTTCCCGGGCTTTTAAAATAGCCTCGATCGCATTTTCGCCCAGATTTCTAACTGCGGACAAACCAAAGAGAATTTTGCGCCCAATCGGGGTAAAATGTTTTTGCGATCGATTGATGTCGGGAGGTTCGACATCGATATTCATTTTCTGACAGTTTTCTCGATACTTTTCCACCTTATCCTGATTATCGCTACTAGCAGTTAGTAACGCTGTCATATATTCCACAGGATAATTAGCTTTTAAATAAGCAGTTTGATAGGTGACGTAAGCATAAGCGGTAGAGTGAGATTTATTAAAACAATTGGAGGCAATTAACCCGTTGCCCAGCAAAAAATTATGATCTTTCTCTACACCAATATCGTAAACGGGTTTCCTTCCTAGGGATTGACGACTGATAATTTTAACCATATTAGTAACCCAACTCTCCAGATATTTTTGTAACGGTGCTAATGGAAATATGGCATTTCTTGGCTCAACTAGGCTCCCCAGGACAAAAAAATTACCATATTAATAACTAAACTGTATATTCTACCTACAATAGGTTACGATCAAATTAAACAACATCATCGAAAATTTTGGGCTGAAACCCCGCCGTTTTAGGTTGGCTTTAATTTAAATACTAGCGCATTGACACGATATGTTCTAGAGTGGTACTGCCAGTAAAAATATTTTGGCCGCAGAGCTTGCGGTGTCAGTCTGTAGAGCTACTATGCAAACCTAGACAAAATGCAGCAGTTAAGATAGCCAAGAAACCTGGCCACTGACGGCAAGGGACTATACTGTACCTTGACGAAAGGTCAGCGTTCGGTAGTGCGCGGATTGTGTTATGATTCTGGCCAAGCCATCAAGGGATTTGAAAAGGAGTAACACCATGAGTCTATCTTCAGAAGCCTATCGCCAAGCCCTCGTGCGGGATGGAGAACGGCGCTATCAGGAATGGCACCAAAATTATCACAACCAATGCCGTCAATCAACGGCTGAATACCAAGCTCGTTCGGCCCAACAACGCCCAACAAAGCCCTGGATTTCCTCGGAAGCCTACCGCCAACTTTTGGTCAAAGATGGGGAGCGGCGTTTTGCGGAATGGCATGGCCAGTTTTTAGACTATCAAAGACAATTTCTGTCGAGTCAATCCACCTAAACGGACGTCAACCAATCCCCATTACAGCAATCTCTGAAAATAGTGGCTAGAGTCCCCGAAAAAATAGCCAACACCAATTTTCCATAGTTCTGGCAGGCATTCTACCACCTCCACCCCCCCCTTACCCCACCCGAAGTCGGGTAGGCAAGGAGGGGTATCGCATCTCAAAAGCTATTGACAATCGGCTAATTTTGTCATCCGTGTGAGCATTTCAAGTGATACCAGTCAATCAAAATAGTTACGAAATCTTAACATTTAGTCGATTTTTGTTTAACAGTTGAGATGAGAAATTATACTCAAGTATGCCTGGATCGCCCTCTGGGCAAACAACTCACATGAAGTTCATTTTGTCAAGGGTTGTTGAGATGTGTTTACCTGATCATGTTGCTTATTCGGTATGAACTGTGTAATATACTTATTACTCTCGGCTCGCAGATCACTATAGATGGTGTTTTGACAACTGATAAAACCTACCCGAAGTCGAATTAGTTCAACTTATGCCAGTACAGGCAGTGGGTGGCTTAATCCAAAAACACCATATGTGGAAAATGAGCGAACCGTCAGTTTATCAATAAAAATAATTGGCTCAAATCAATCCTTTAACCTCTAGCTTGGTCATGACTTTTCTGATAAGTATCTCTTTATGGCTCGTGGAGGGCCTACTCAAATATCAGCCTAGCACGGAACAAAATCCCCCCACTGGTTTGCCTATATTTACTTGTCCTAGTTGTGGTTCTCACCATACTATTAAGAACCGTTATATTTTTAAGGGGAAACCCAAACGTCACTGTCAAGAATGTGGTCAACCGTTTGTGATCAATCCCACTAATAAAACTATATCTCCCGATACCAAGACAATTAATCGATCAACTCTTGCTCGAACGAATTTCCTGACGAGGAATTGCCAGAGTAACAGGGGTAAATTGGTCATGGTTACAAAATTATGTCAACAATAGACTGGCGGCTGTTGGCTGTTCCCCCTCAACTCAAGGTTTCGGACAAACCAAAAGGTACATTGCTCACAGAATGTCATCAGATGTGTCCTTTGGTTTTTTCTAAGACAATAAAAGTCTATATTTGGCTGGCAATTGATAGAAAGACAAGGGAACTTATTGGTGGCTATTATAGGATATAAGACCCGCCAATCAGCTAAAAGACTTTTGCCAAGTTTACCCAGTGTTTACCGACAATGTGCTGTTACTTACACTCATTTTTGTGAGTCATATAAGACAGTAGTTCCGAGTAAACGTCATCGAGAGGTAGAGCCAAGAAACTGGTCAAACTAATCCCCCTGGAAAACTTGATAAGACCTTTCGACCAAGTATTTCTCGGTTGGTGAGAGAGATTCTATAAAAAAAATGGAGAATCCCCTTGCATCTGTTTGGTATTTTATCCATGACTACAATGCACAGCAAAGCCAAGCATTAAGGCTCCATCACCACTACCGAATCACCACCAGGAAAAATCAAAAGGTAAATTAGTCCTGCTCTTCTCGACTTTGTGTGATAATTTTTGCTTATGTAAGGTTAAATGCTTACTGGACAAGACTTTTAGGACTATTTTGAAGAGCCATTAGTCCTAGAGTGTGATGAAATGTAGTCATTATTTTTTTTAAGACGATAAAGGTTTACATTTGGCTGGCAATTGATAGAAAGACAAGGGAAATTATTGGCGGCTATTGAGGATATAGGAGTCGCCAGTCAGCCAAAAAACTTTGGGGCCAGTTTACCCGGTGCTGACCGATAATGTGCTGTTGCTTACACAGACTTTTGGGAGTCATATAAGACAGTAATTCCCAGTAAACGTCATCGACCAGTCGGGAAAGAAACTGGTCAAACTAATCCTATTGAAAGATTAAATAATACCTTTCGACAAAGGATTTCTCTGTTGGTGAGAGAGAATCTATCTTTCTCTAAAAAAATGGAGAATCACCTTGGTGCTGCTTGGTATTTTATCCATAACTACAATGCACAGCAAGGCAAAGCATTAAGGATCCATAAATACTAAAGAACCATCACCAGAAATTTTTGTCAAGTACAAATTGTAGCAAATTTAGATGAGCTTACCCTGTATAGATAATTTCCTGACCTCAGATCACATTTTATTATCTTGTCAACTTCAATCTAAAAACCGAGAAAAAAGCAGAAACGTCCATAATACCATAAAAAAATTATGCAATAGGTCTAATGTATCGGAACTTATCTAGAACTCTTGCAAATTAATTATATGTTATAATGATGGGTTAACTAATTTTCCCCAAAAAATTAGTTAATCAGTACATTTGTCCTGAATGAAGACTTGAAGTTTAACTTTTAACTCAAA
>SFAU01000129.1 GCA_007096045.1 Microcystis novacekii Mn_MB_F_20050700_S1
GGGCGGACAGAAATTCAAGCCCGACTACAGACTACCCTCTGTCTATTAGGTGAAAGCCTAATAGATAAGGTAACTGGATGAACAGGGAATCCCTCGCTTGAGTGCGATGGGAGCGTCAATCAACCAATTTCTTCAGTAGGGCATCCACTTCCTCTAGGCCAGATTGATTATTTTTCAGGACATAAACCGCTCGCGCTTGCTTAAAAGCTTCCGCTGCCTCTCTTTTTCGTCCCCGGCCCGCGTAGGCGCGACCGAGATTAAGATAGACATCGGGGTTATTGGGGGCGATTTTGGCCAAATCTTGATAGGCGATAATTGCTCCCAGATAATCTTTTCTGGCCAGATGGATGCGACCGATTCCCGCTTGTGCTTCCAAAGATTGGGGTTGCAGGAAAACAGCCCGACGATAAAAGGGGAGAGCCTCGTCAAAACGCTCTTGTTTTTCGAGTAAAATCGCTATTTTTAGCTGAATTAAAAAATTTCCTGCACTTTGTCGCTCTATTTCTTTTAAAATCTGGGTTCCGCCATTTAAATCGCCCTGTTTAAGCAAAAGGCTGGCCAGTTGCAATCTTAATTCACTATTGTTAGGGAATCTTTGCAGGGATTTTTGGAGAAAATCGAGGGCTTCGCTGGTTTTATTCTGTTCAATCAAAGCCTTACCCATGATTTCGTGGGCTTGCTGATTATTGGGGTCGAGAGCTAAAACCCATTGGTAAACTTCGCCCGCTTTTGCATAGTTTTTTTGCCGTAATAGTACCACCCCTAAACCGAGGTAGTGTTGGACGTTTTTCGGTTCTATTTGGATAGCGTAGTAGTAAGCGGTGGCTGCATTGTCATAATCGCCGATATTAGCCAAACTATAACCGAGAGCATGGAAAAAGTCGGGATTACTCGGATCGAGACTTAAAGCTTTTTGGTATGCTTGGGCGGCGGCGTTATAATCCCCTTGCCGCGTTTGTAAAAAGCCGATCCCAGAGAAAATTCTGGCATTATTGCCATCAAGGGCGGCGGCCTGCTCGTAAATGGCTATAGCTTCCCTATAATTGCCATTTTTGACCAATTGCCGCGCTTGACGCAGTAGTTCGTTAACCTGTGAATCCTTGCTCACGATTGCCCCCGCCGGATTATCAGCGATCGCAATTGAGGGGGAGAAACACCCCCCCGCAAGGAGACCGACGAGCAAGATTAAACGGGTAAATTGTTCCATCACTTTACCTTTGTTAACGATTCTTAATTAAAGTTTGTTGTAAATAGTATTGACAAAAATCAACTATTCTGCATCACCCTTGAACGAGATTATTGCGGGCTTCTTGGGCGACTTGGGCGCTCTTGTCGCTGGTTAACTGGGTCAAAACAGCGATCGCATCTTGCCCCCCTAAGCGGCCTAAAGCTTGAGCGAGACGATAGCGCAGTTGCCAGTCATCATCATTAGCCAAGGGAACGAGTAAAGAGACGGCGCGAGGGTCGCCTAGTTCCCCAAAAGCGCTAACGGCGGCCGTTTTTACCAACTCATTATCGGAGTTAAGGGCGATTTCGAGCAGTTCAAAGCCCCGGGGTTCCCCCAATTCGCCCAAAGCGGCCACAATGCTAAATTGAATTAACCAGTCGCTGGATTGTTGATAGACAGCCACCAGATCATCGTAGGCTGCCGTTAATTTTAACCCCCCGATCGCATCGGCCGCGGCTGCTTTCACGTCTGCTTCGGGATCATTTAACAAGCGATCGCGCAGAATAGTTAAGGCCAGATCGAGATTCTGACGACCGAGGATATCTAACTGACTTACCGCCGAATAACGCACCCTAGCGTTACTATCGTTAATTAAAGGCTGTAACATCTCGAAGGCGATTTCTGGGGCTAAATAACGCAGTTGATTAACTCCCGATAAGCGATCGCCATAATCATCGGAATCAAGCAGCCGTTGCACGGATTCGGGGGAATAATTCATAATTTGATGACACCCTTAACAATTGGACTGGTATTAATTGTCCCATGAATAGTTATCGACTCCTGACTATTTTGATCATGTTTAGTTCCCCGGTTTTTTGGGGCTGTAGTCCCCCCTCTCCTATCAAAAAAGAACCTACGGCTAAGATAATCATTTCTCCTTCTCCCAGTCCGATTATTTCCGTATCGGACATTAAAGCCGCTAATCGTTATCGTCAATTGGGGTTACAATATCGTCAACAGGGAGATTTTGTCAAAAGTATTGAAGCTTTAAAAAAATCGGTACAGTTAAACCCCAATCATCTAGACGGGAGAGTAATTTTAGGTTGGACACAACACCTAGCTAAACAACCTTTAGCGGCACAAACAACCCTAGAGGAAACGATTAAAATTGCCCCCGATCATGTGGCTGCTTATAATGCTTTGGGTATTGTTTATCTTGTCGGTGGTCATCTTGAAAAAGCCGTAGTCACTCATACTAAAGCCGCTAATTTAAAACCTGATAATGAAATTGCCTACTATAATTTATCCCTCGCCTATCATCGCCTAAAAGATTTTAATTTTGCTATTAATAACGCCGAAAAAGCAGTTAAATTAGAGCCAAATAATCCCCATCCTCTTGTGGCTTTAGCAATGATTTATTTAGACCAAGGTGATAGTAAAAAAGCGCAGGATACCTATAGAAAGGCTGTGGATTTAGAGGGTCGTTATCGACAAAAATGGTTTCTGGCACACCTGAAGGAAGCGGGTTTTAGTCAGGAGCAAATTCAATTAGTCGAAAAGTTACTATCCAGTTAGATTGAAAGTTATTATTTACCCTTAAGATGCCTGTCGATGTCCCAGTTTTAGGAAAATAGTTTCTAAATCTTCGCGGCAAGTATAAAACTCGCTTAAGGTCAGGCCAGAAACGACTAAAGATTTCAATAATTCGGCACTATCTTCTAGGGTTCCCGTAAATTTAACCCGGAGAGTATTAGTATTAATAATTCTTTGCCAACTTTCCACAAAAACACATTGTTTAAGAGCCGTTTCTAAGGCTTCTAAATTGCCTAGAGTGGTTATCTGTAAATATTGGCTGGCTAGACGTTGATTTAATTCCTCTAAAGAGGTACTTTCCACTAGATAACCTAATTCCATGATGCCCACAGAACTACAAAGTTCCGCTAAATCACTAAGGACATGAGAGGAAATTAAAATAGTCATACCTGCCGATTGTAAGACTTTAATAATCTCACGAAATTGTAGGCGAGCGATCGGGTCTAATCCAGAAACCGGTTCATCGAGAAGTAAAATTAAAGGTTCATGGATAATCGTTCGGGCTAAACTTAAACGTTGTTTCATCCCCCGGGATAAAGTAGCGATCGAATTATGGCTTTTATTGGTTAATTGTACCAGTTCTAGAACCTCATAAATGCGGCGATGACGTTGGGAGCGAGGGATATGATAAAGACGGGCAAAATAATCCAGATAATTCCAGACATTTAGGTCATCGTAGAGGGGAAAATTATCCGGTAGATAACCTAAATTTCTTTTGAGACGGGGATTACTATCATTTCTTAAAAGACGTTCTCCGTGCAGATATATTTCTCCGGTTGTCGGTTCTTCTGCTGCCGCTAACATTCTAATTAAAGTGGTTTTTCCTGCTCCATTTGGACCGATTAACCCGTAAACTTCCCCCGCTTCAATCTGTAAATCCACTTGATTAACGGCCCCATGGCGGTCAAATTGTTTGGTTAAACCAACGGTAGCAATGGCTAATTCGGGTGTGTTCATAAAGTTTTTTAGTTAGGTTCTAACAGGGACTCGCTAGTAAAAACAATATAATCGTTGATTTTTGCCCATTCCATTATGTCATGATCTGGAGCGCGAGGATCGCCTACTATTGACCAATGAACTGCTTGAATATCGTATTTTGCCAACACCGTTACCCACTCAGGGGTGAGATTCATATCAATGATAATTTTCATGGCAAAGATAGGGGAATTTCCACTTCTTCTACTCGCCAAGCAGCATAGGTAAGCACTTCGTCAATATCAGCTAATTCTAGATAGGGATAAGCGTTAATAATGTCTTCTTTGGAGTAACCAGCAGCGATTAATCCCACTAGGGTTCCCACGGTGACTCGCAAACCACGAATACAGGGTTTACCTCCCATGACTTCCGGATTAAAAGTGATACGCATCAGAGTTTTCATGATTGTTGTTAAATTGTTTGAGCCTTCATATCTTCTCAGTATATTCTTACCTAATAATTTTTGGTGAAAACACCTAAAAATAAATTTTTTCTGCCAGAGGTGATAGTTTTGCCGGTCGCTTGGGTATCTTAGGGGTGTAGACTAATAACATGGTAGTATTTTCCCTGAGATCATGACGGATACAATCATCGAGGTGGAAAATTTAGGTAAGCGCTATGTTCTCGACCATCAACAGGAACGAGAAAAGTACACTGCTTTGCGCGATGTGATTGCCCGGGGGGTAAAATCGGCGTTAAAGGGCTTTAGTCGCCAAAAAACCGAGACTAAGGAGGAATTTTGGGCGCTGAAGGATGTCTGTTTTGAAGTCAAGCGCGGCGAAGTGGTGGGAATTATTGGCCGCAATGGTGCGGGAAAATCGACCCTTTTAAAGATTCTCAGCCGGATTACGGAACCAACCACCGGACGAGTCCGCTTAAAGGGACGGGTAGCGAGTTTGTTGGAGGTGGGGACGGGTTTTCATCCGGAGTTAACCGGTCGAGAAAATATCTATCTCAATGGTGCAGTTTTGGGGATGATGCGGCAAGAAATTGATCGCAAGTTCGATGAGATAGTGGCGTTTGCCGAGGTGGAAAAGTTCCTTGATACTCCCGTTAAGCGCTATTCTTCGGGGATGTATGTCCGTTTGGCTTTTGCGGTGGCAGCCCACCTAGAACCGGAGATTTTAGTAGTAGATGAAGTGTTAGCGGTGGGAGATGCGGCTTTTCAAAAAAAGTGTTTAGGCAAGATGGGTGATGTGGCAAGTAAGGAGGGGAGAACGGTTTTATTTGTGAGTCATCAAATGAGTATGGTTAGCTCTTTGTGCGTCAAAGCAATTTTATTGGAAAGTGGAAAGATAAAGCAAATTGCTGATCCTACTAATGTTATTCTTAATTACTATAGTAGTGATACTGCATCACCAGCAAAGGTTGATTTTACCAAGACAAACAAATATATAGGTGATGATTATGCTCTATTACTAGAAGGTTATATTAAAAATAGCAAAAAAGAAATTACAACGGATATAAATATTAATGAATCTTTTACGATAGGCATGAAATATCGTATACTCTCACAAAAAAGCTTTAAATCATTCTATCCTTATCCTAATTGTAATGTATTCACTGCGGATGGTACTCATGTATTTTATTCCAGTGCATCTAACAGTGAGTTAAGCTCTCCCACTCCGGGAGACTATTATGCAGAATTTTCGATTCCAGAAAATCTTCTAAATAGTGGAACTTATTTTGTGGGACTAGCTTTAAGCTGTTGTGATTCGGGTGTTAAAGTTCATTTTCATGAACATAGTGCACTATGCTTTCATATCAAAGAAAACATTGAAGCAAATATTAATAATACTCGTAATGGATGGAGTGGTTTACTACCGGGTATTATTCACCCGAAATTTAACTGGACTGTCAACTATTCAGGTAGTAGCTGTTATTAAAGTGTATTAACGGAGATAATATTGTGCATTTAGTTCATCGTAAAACTTGTCGAGTTTGTGGTTCTCATGCTCTTACTCGTGTCATTAATTTAGGAGAGCAGTATTTACAAGGATCGTTTGTAAAACCGGGAAAAGAAATGCCTCCAACTCGCAAGATTGCTACATCTCTAGTAAGATGTGATCCGATGAGGGATGAAAAAGCTTGTGGATTATTACAGATGGAGTATACCGTTCCTCCAGAAGTTCTATATTCAGCATATTGGTATCGATCTGGTACTAATAATACAATGCGAAATCACTTACGAGAAATCGCAGAAGATGCACAGAATCTTCTCAATAAATCTAGATATATTGTTTTGGATATTGGTTGCAATGATGGAACATTATTGAGTTACTATCCCTCGAACTATAAAAAGTTTGGTATCGATCCATCGGATGTAGCTCAAGAGGTAAAAGATGATGTAACCGTTATACAAGATCTCTTTCCGTCTAATGAATTAGTAAAGCTATTAGAAAGTCAGAAATGCGATATAGTGACATCTATTGCTATGTTTTACGACTTGGAAAATCCGATTGAATTTGTTCAAGGAATTAAACAAATATTGTCTACTGATGGCATTTGGATTTTTGAAATGTCCTATATGCCAACTATGCTTAAAATGAACTCTTATGATACAATTTGTCACGAACATTTAGAATATTACAGTTTTGCAATTATAGAATATATTCTGAAAAAATCTGGTATGAAAGTTGTCAATGCCATTCTAAATGATATTAATGGCGGTAGCATTCGATGTTACGCAACCCATTCCGAAAACTTCATCTATAAAAGAGAAGATTACCTACAAAATATAAAATTATTGCGTCAAGAAGAATTTGATTTAGAGTTAGATACTGACAAACCTTATAAAAATTTCCAAAATCGAATTAATGTTCACAAAGAAGAACTCAATACCTTGCTAAAAAACTTGAAAAAACAAGGAAAAAAAATTCATATTTATGGGGCTTCTACTAAAGGAAATACAATTTTACAGTGGTGTGGAATAGATCATCGTATGATTGAGGTAGCAGCCGAGAGAAATCCCGATAAATATGGAGCTTACACCATTGGAACTGAAATCCCAATCGTCAGCGAAGTTGAATCAAGAGCCATGAATCCCGATTATTATCTAGTTCTGCCTTGGCATTTTAAACAAGAGATCGTTGAACGAGAAAAAGAAATGCTTAATAAAGGAGTAGGTTTAATATTTCCTTTACCCGATATCGAGATCGTTAAAATTTAGTCAATAAACAACCCGAAGAAACCAGTCAAGGAAAAAACTCTTATGTATCAAGAAACTGTGAGTACCAACAAGGAAAAAATTTTGTTTGTTTCACACAAAGAAAAACAATGTGGTATTTATCAATACGGTATTAATGTCATTAATGCGCTGAAAAAATCACAGAGATATTCTTTTGTTTATGTTGAATGTTCAAGTAGCGACGAGCTTTTTAATGCTGTTGCTATATTTGATCCCGCAGCAATAATATACAACTATAATCCGACAACAATGCCTTGGATATCTGACGAAACGAGAAACAAAATCAAGATACCACAGATAGGGACTATTCACGAGGTCAATCCCAAAGTTGCTGAGGGAGCAAATCGTGAGTTATTCGATTATCATATTACTCCCGATCCAACATTAGTCACTAATAACCCAATTGTATTTAAAACAGGGAGATTGATACCAGATTATCAAAATAACTATAGTCTCCCTAGTATTCCCACAATTGGTAGTTTCGGTTTTGCAACTCCAGATAAAGGATTCGAGAAATTGGTTCTCGCTGTTCAAGAGGAATTTGATGAAGCAATTATTCGGTTACATATTCCTTACGGCGATTTCGCATTTGCTGATGAAAAAGCTTTAGTTGAGCGCTGTAAGAAATTAATCTTAAAACCGAAAATACAGTTAATTGCTACTCACAATTTTTTAAATAATGAAGAATTACTAAATTTTTTGGCACAGAATACTATTAATGTATTTCTATACGGAGTAGGAAAAGATCGAGGTATTTCTAGTGTTACTGATTACGCTTTAGCGGTAGGAAGGCCGCTCGCTATTTCTAATAGTAATATGTTTCGACACATTACTAATCATAAATCTTTTGAAGCAGAAATATCAGCCTTCCTAGAAAATATTGATGTGGAGAAAATAGAAGAACTGGAAGAACCTAAAAAGTTTTTAACGAAAGCTAGACTATACCTCAAGAAAAAGTTTTATTCTCTAAAATACAAAGCCAAGTTAGAAAAACAATGGTTATGGTTGAAAAAGATAACCACATTAAAACAGATTATTGATCGTGGAGGTGCGCCGTTTGAAAGATTTCGTGCGGAATGGAGCGAGTCTAACTTTGTGATGGATTATGAGCGAATTTTAGATCAAATTCTTGATAAACTGCCCAGTGGCGATATTTCCCATTCTTCGCACCTACTTGAGAATGAAAAAATTTTATCGACAGGTGTGGCCAACGTTAAGACTTTTAATCGAATTTTAGACAACTCGGCCAGAGAGCATTATCGTGAAGCAATCAAACACTTGAGTGAATTCGCTCCTGATACATTCGCCCGGAAAATACCTGAAGCGAATATTCAACAAGCTTTTGTTCTGGATACCGTTTTAAAACTTTCCTGCTTATTCGATAAACCTAAAGTTTTATGTATCGGTAGTTATGAGGACACGGCAGCTGATTCCCTAAAAAAATTGGGCTGTCAGATGGAAGAAGTCGATCCAGTAATTAATTACGATCTATCTACCTTTTTTCATAAGGAATCTACTGCTAAGGAGAGTTACGATATTATATTCTCAACCTCTGTTTTAGAGCATATTCGCAATGATGAGCTATTTATGACACAAATCGTTCAACTTCTCGCCCCTAAAGGATTAGTTGTACTTACGTTTGACTTTGATGATCGATATCAAATCGGGGCTCCTATCCCTCCAGAAGATTATCGTCTATACACACAACAAGATTTGAGAAATCGTATTTTTCCGTTGCTTCAAGGTTGTTCTCTCGTTGGTGAACCTCAGTGGAGTTGTCCGAATCCTGATTTTGTCTATGCTGGTAAGTACAAATATACTTTTGCTACACTGGTATTTCAAAAATCACTTGGATAGATTAAGTAGCTTGCTTTATTTTATTTCTAGCTGTTGGATTTTAAAACTTGTTTTTTAAGCATAAAGTTATGAGTTTAAGAATTGCTTACGAAATTTCTATTTTGGGAAGTTTTTACGGATTGCTAGATCCGAAAACTGGAATATATAGAGTAACCGAAAAAGTTTTGTTTGAAATCTTAAAATCCGAAGAAATTCAAGTTACTCTCAACAGCTTATGTAGTGAAACTCCAGCAATGGCATCGATAAATTGTTCTCTCTATACATCCAATTTTCTTGAAGATAAGTCTTGTCAGTTTATCAACACTTTTCAAAGTAAATATAAGCTTGAATGGTTGTATAAAAGCCTATTCTTGCGTTATTTTTCTTCTGAGTTTCAAAAATTACCGAAATATTCTTTTGACTCGATTTTAATTCGAGGAATGTTGAAAGTTATGGAAAAAACTCGCTTAAATTTGCTAGATAACCACAAGTTTTTTAACCCGCAAGAATATGATCTTTTACATTCCCCCCACTATGCTTTACCTCCGGAAGAACTTACAGGAAACCTGCCTCGATTATTAACCATCTATGATTTAATCCCAATTAAGGCTACTGAATTCGTTCCTCCTTCTCTCACTAACTATTTCCAAAAAATTATTAATAGCGTTAACATTCAAAAAGACTGGGTAACTTGTATTTCCGAATATACTCGTCAAGAATTTTGTGAATATACAGGAATGTCACTAGAAAGAGCATTTGTTACCCCTCTAGCTGCCGATGAACAATTTTATCCCGTTGATAACCCAGAAGAAATACAACTAACTCGTCAGCGCTACAATCTTCCCGAAGGGGATTACTTTCTCTGTTTAGCTAGTCATCTTGAACCTCGCAAAAATATTCCCTTTCTCATCCGAAGTTTTATTCAACTCATCAACGAACAACCAAACCTAGACATTAATCTAGTATTAATTGGTAGCTTGAGACATAAGCGACCTGAGCTAATTACCCTGATGGAAGAATTAAAAGCTTATCAAAATCGGGTGATTTTTACTGGTTATGTTCCCGATGAAGATCTGAGTGCGCTGTATAGTGGTGCAAAAGCCTTTATTTTTCCCTCCCTTCAGGAAGGATTCGGTTTACCCATCCTAGAAGCGATGCAGTGTGGAACCCCTGTTATTTCCTCTAATGCCACTTCTTTACCCGAAGTTGCTGGAGAGGCAGCCATTTTAATCAATCCTTACGACAAAGACGAACTCTCTCAAGCGATGTTGAATTTACTTTCTGACGAAAAATTGAGAAATGAATTAACCCAAAAAGGTATCGAAAGAGCTAAACAATTCAGTTGGTCAAAATGCGCTCAAGAAACTGTAGAAATATACAAAAAAATTGCCAAATAATATATTTAAATTTGCCAGAGATATTGCTGA
This sequence comes from Microcystis novacekii Mn_MB_F_20050700_S1, assembly GCA_007096045.1. GTDB lineage: Bacteria > Cyanobacteriota > Cyanobacteriia > Cyanobacteriales > Microcystaceae > Microcystis > Microcystis novacekii. The sequence goes on from SFAU01000129.1 coordinate 10,187, forward strand.
TAAAGATAATTTAAACTTTCCTATTTTTTGACGTGCTTTCCCCTCATCAACTTTGTCTTTAATCTTCTAGAGAAATACTGGATATTTTGCCTTGCTTATAACGAATACTAAATAACCATAAAATTATCTTATTTTTCCCCTAGTCTTAAATATTAGCTGATGGGCAAAAGGTTTATTATTATGTCCAATCTTTGAAAGCGATCGAGTATAATATAAGAACACATATTCCCTTGCTTAAAACCATGGTTGCTACCATCTCCCCCCAAACCCAAGCAGAAAATCCTCTCAGCGATATTCTCATCGAAAAAATCAGCCAACTTTCCCCCTCCCAACAGCAGGAAGTGCTCAACTTTGTCGAATTTCTTCAGTACAAAAAACAACCTAAAAAGACTATTTGGGACAAAATTGCCGAGCGAGTCGCTCAACTACCCCCCGAAGTTATCGAGCAACTCCCCACTGATTCCTCAGAAAACCTCGATCATTATCTATACGGAGCGCCCAAAAAATGAAATTAATTTTTGTCGATACTTTATACTGGGTAGCCTTAGCTAACTCAAGGGATCAATGGCACGAAAGAGCAATTGAGTTACAAAAAACTGTACCCAATCACCGCTTAATCACCACAGAAGCAGTTTTAATTGAATTTCTCAACTATTTTTCTTCCTTTGGTTCTTTCATGCGTCAAACCGTAGCAGGAATTACCCATGATATTCTTGATGATCCCGATATAGAGGTGCTGCCCATAAATTCATCGCTGTTTTTATCGGGATTAAACCTAGACGAACAAAGACTAGATAAAGGTTATAGTATGGTCGATTGTATCTCGATGATGGCCATGAAAAATCGAGATATAAGCGAAGTTCTTACCCACGATAAACACTTTAGTCAAGAGGGTTTTAATATCCTTCTTTGAAATCTAGTTTATTGTCATTAACTTTTGATGACAAATACCCAAAAATAACCGTAATCTATGACCAAAAAAGCCGATATAGGTAGTAAAAGACTAATCAGTTTAGCCCCTGATAATTGGGCAAGATGGTTAACCCAACAACCCGACGTACAA
>SFAU01000013.1 GCA_007096045.1 Microcystis novacekii Mn_MB_F_20050700_S1
TCTTAGCCGTATTTATGGCGGGGTTCACGTCCGGGAAGCTTGTATTGATTCTTTGAACATGGGGTTAGCTGTTGGCAATTTTGTTGCGGCAAATTTCTTTCAGCCGCCTCAGCCGCCTGTCTAAATAGGGTCTGCTGAAAAAGTTTTTCCTGGGGGCAGGGTGTGGGGTTTTACCCATTTTCAGGGAGTCAATTAAGTAGGGAGGAACAATTATTTGTAGGATGGGTTAGCGCACTTCGTAACATGGTCGGGCGTTGGGTTTCATGCTTCAACCCAACCTACGTTCATCTTATATTTAATTCCACCTACCTACTTACCTAATTTTCAGGGAAAAAGTCCCGGAATTTTCCCCCCAATCACTCCAATCCCTGGCACTTTTTGATTTCAAAAAAGCCTAAAGATATTATCCAACAAGGTTTTTAGCTTTATTCAGCAAACCCTAGTTAGATCACCAACAGAATATCCCTACTAGGGAGTTAAATACTCCCTATTTTTTTAGGAGATTTTGACTCACCGAGAACAACGATTTGATGCGTTGCATTCCAGACGTTTTTGACGCTCTGCTAAGATTGTAGTTAAATTCGGTCTTCCGGTTAAGGTTAATCGCCAAGAAGCCCAAATTTCATAGATAATATCCACTAGAAACCCAATAACCGGCCATTTAGTAGCGGCATAAATCCAACCAATGCCCAAAATGTCATAGACTTGGCGAAACACTTCCACATTTTGGATGATAGTACCATCAGCTAGTACGGCGTGGATTCGTCCCATGGCTGCTGCGAAGGAAATACCGCCATTTTCCTCTGGATTATAGTTTTCGGCGGCAATATCGACAAAAGCAACTAATCCTCTCCCAGCATCCCGTTTTTGCAGAAAATTGACCTCACGCAAGCAGAGGGGACATTCTCCATCGTAGAGGAGTTTAATTTTCCAAGAGGGCGATCGAGTAGAATTTTCTAAGGTATCAGCAAATCGAGTCGGTAAGGATGACATGATATTCTAGGGATTCTCTTTTCAGTGAACAGTAAACAGTAAACAGTGAACAGTGAACTGAAAACTCAAATCCGATCACTGAATACTGGCTCCTGATGATTATTTTATGGCAATTCATCCGATGGGATGGTATCACTCTCTAGTGGTTCTCGATCATTGCGTTTTGAGAAACCCCAAGCAAAGAGGATAGCAATTAAACTGATCATAATCCATTCTGGCGGCACAAAATCGGGACTAATCACCCGCAACAGCAATCTTAAACCCACCAAACCGACGGTGACAAAACCAGCGTCTTCTAGATGGGTGTATTCCTCTAACCAGCGAATAAATAAACCCGCCATAAAGCGCAGGGTAACTACTCCGATCGTACCACCAAGCAGGATCAACCAAGTATCATCGGCCACGGCGATGGAGGTGGTGACACTATCGAGGGAAAAAGCTAAATCAGTAACGGCAATTAGGGGGATAGCTTGCCAGAGAGATTGAAACTTGAGACTATGATGGCTGTGATCCTTGTCTTCAGGGGAGGCAAAGTAATTAAAGACTAACCAGAGCAAATATACTGCTCCCAAAAGTTCAAACTGCCAGTATTTAACCACCCAGGTGGCGGTAAGAATCAAGACCATACGGAGAATATAGGCGAAAACTAAGCCAATATTCAAGGCCTGACGTTGACGCTGATGATCTCCTAATCCCTGTGCTATGGAAGCGAGAGCAATGGCGTTATCTGCTGATAATACCGCTTCTAGGGCAATGAGAACCAACAGAATTAACGGGGTTTTTAGACTAAGGGTTAGAGATGAATCAAGGAGCGAGTCTAACATTGAGGCCGCAGGTAAAAATAAATGTAATGATTGCAATACTTCAGCTTAACGCTTTTACAACTTTCTTTTCTAGGGGAGATAACCGTCATGGGGGGGGGGAGATATGAAGTCTTGTAACGAAATGATGCAGAGAACCCCGATGATGTCGGAAAGTATTGGATGAATATCTTTATGAGGAGATAATCAGTAATGCTTTCTGATACTCAAGTTCTAGTCGCTCTGGTAATTGCTTTAATCCCCGGGATTTTGGCTTTTCGTCTAGCGACGGAACTTTATAAGTAAAATCGCTTTCAATAAACCCCAATCCCGTCTGACCTAGCTATAGGATAGACCGATTGGGGTTTTTTCGGTTATCGGTCATCAGTTATCAGTGATTGGGTGTAACTTAAAAGTAATTAGCCACCTTTCTCACCGATTTTACTTGTACTCATAAATCTATGACCGCACGAACACGAAACCAAACCGACAAAAAACCAGAAAAAAAGCCAAAAAGCGGCAATAAATCCCAAAAATGGCAAGTTATCGAGATTTGGCTGCGAATTATTGCCTATAGCGCTCTTTCCATCACGGCAGTTTTTGCGATCGCTCGTTTGTTACCCTACCAACAGATGCAACAGGCAAAATTAGAAGAAGTGCGTTTGGCAGCCCAAGAAAAGGAGGAACGCGTCAATCAACTGCGGGATCAATTTAGTCGTAGTTTTGATCCTAGTCAAGCGCGGCAAGTCATGGGGGAACAAAGTCCCCGACGGGATCCTAATCAAAGACGCATTTTTTGGGTTTCTCAGTAGAATTGAGCGAGATAAATGCGTTTTTGAGCAGATTATTTGGGTATTTTGCCGATGCTGGTTGTTCACAACGAAAAAATTCTCGATTTCATTAAATACCGCTACTCTCTGGGGGATATCCAGAGATTATCCGCGTTTTTGTCGGAAAACGATGTCCTGAGATTTCCCCAGCTGGAAAATGGCTTATTTCCAGCAGCATTAGTCAGTAATGAGACAGAATACACCGGATATGCCAATGTTTGGCTGCGGGATAACGTTTATCTGGCTTATTCTCATTATATTATCGGACAGACAGCGATCGCTGTCAAGAATATTCAGACTTTGATGAACTATTTTCAAAAGTTCCAAAGGCGTTTTATTAATATTATCGAAGGTCGGGTTAATCCTGAAAAGATCAGGGAACGTCCTCATATTCGTTTTGAGGGACGTACACTAACGGAAATTGACCAAGTTTGGCAACACGCACAAAATGATGCTCTTGGCTATTTTCTCTGGTTTTATTGTCGTTTAGCACGGGAAAAATATGTTCAGCTTTCCCCCGATTGTTTAGAAACAATTGCCCTATTCCCCTTATATTTTCAAGCGATTAGTTATTGGCAGGATGAAGATAGCGGTCACTGGGAAGAAACCCGTAAAATAGAAGCATCTAGCATCGGGGTTGTGGTAGCGGGATTACGGGAATTAAAAAAGTTATTAATCGAGACAGAGATAAATCTCACGGCTGAAAATAGAAGGATTACACCAGCATTTTTAGCGGACTTAATTGAGATAGGAGAACAAGCTTTATACCAGATTTTACCAGCCGAGTGTCTTCTACCAGTACCGCAGGCGAGAAGTTATGATGCAGCCCTACTTTTTTTGATTTATCCCCTACAAGTGGTGGAGACAAATATCGCTGATCAAATTCTTAATAATGTTATCGTTCACCTTCAGGGAGATTACGGTATTCGTCGCTATTTAGGTGATTCTTTTTGGTGTCGAGACTATCGCTTAATTCCCCCGGAAATCCGCACCACGGTATCGACGGAAAGGGAAAATTGGTTACAGGAACAAGGGAGAGGATTAAACTTAGGCGAAGAAGCACAATGGTGTATTTTTGATCCGATTATTTCTGCCATTTTTGCCCTTAAATTCCAGAGTACAGGTCAGGAAAAATATCTTAACCTACAAACCCATTACTTCAATCGTTCTCTCGGACAAATTACGGGAAAAGATTCCCCCGTCGGTGAGTTTAAATGTCCCGAATTATACTATCTAGAACAGGGAAAGTATATTCCTAATGATGCCACTCCTCTCCTTTGGACACAGGCTAATTTACAAATCGCCTTGGAACTAATTAAGAAAAGTTTAAGCCAATAGTGTAATTCTATTTGACCAGATAAAATTAAAACTATATATAAATTCAGGAGTTAAAAAATGCCTAATAACAACAATCAACCCGATATCAATAAAGCGATCGATGTGTGTATGGAGGAGTATAAAACCCTGAGAACACAAATTTTACAAACCATACAAAATCGCACTAATGTTATTGTCTTCGGAGGCGCTCTAGTTTTGACTTTACTGGGAATTGGTATCAGTCCCATCGCTAATCTTCCCATCATGAAAGAAACAACAACTGTTACTAGAATACCCACAGATACAACTACAAATACAATTACAACTAAAATAGAAAAGAAAACACTAAATATAACAGAACAGACAATATCTCAATCTCAATCTCATCCAGAAGGTGATAGTAATCACACAAATCAAGAAACAAATTCACCTTCAGGGTTAGTCATTAAAGAAAAGGCTACAGCAACAGAAAAAATATCTCCACAAAACTTTTATGATATTCCAATTGAACGACGAATTCCTTCAGCCATTATTCTAGGAATAATAGTTCCCGTTTCTTGTGGATTGATCATCTATCTTGTCTATGCAAATAATTCTCAAATTGCTGCAACGGGTAGATATATTGCCACTAATATTGAGCCTAAAATCAATGATTTATACTTTAATAATTTACCTGGTGGTCAAAAGCCTATTGTTTGGGAAACCTATATGCAAACTTTACAATTTGGACCAGAAGAAGGTAATTGGGTTACGGTTGTTTTTGGTGGTATTGCATTAGTCGCAAATGTAGGTGGTATCTTTTCCGCAGTCAACATATTAAATAATATGTTTTTTTTAGCAATATTACTAGTTCCTTTAATAATTATATTTCTCTTATGTCGGGGATGGAAAACGAAAGAAAACATGGCCGAGTTAAGAGACGGTGAGGGAAGTTTAAGAAAAATCTGGTACAAAGAAATTACCGCACAAAATAAAGAGGTGAAAAGTACACGAATATTTTGGAAGTCTAACTATAGAGTATGGGAAATGTATCAAAACAATGATTTTAAAAATCTTCTTAATGAAATTAAAAATTACAGTAGAACTACAGAATATAATCCACCTTTCTATTTTAACTTAGACAATGGTGGAGGAAAACGCATTAAGAATATCCCAGAATTACTCGAATTATGTATAGATAATCCAAACAACTTTATGCAGCACATTAGACAGCAAGATTTCGAGAATTGGCTGGATAATATAGAGATAAGAGAAACAGAACTAGCAAATATAGCTCAGGCAACTCGCGAGAAAAACTTCCCTAACGATAATGAGCGCCTACATTATTTTCTCAGAGAATGCTGTCTAGTCTTGATTGGGAGAAACCTTTAATATTTCCTAACAAAAACTTGATTCGATCGCCGACTACCTGCAAGATAAAGAAAGAACGAATAAGATAGGGAATTTACAAGGGGATAAAAATTAAAATCTTTCTGATTTCAAGCTACCAACGACCGGCGCTAGTCACTGAAAACTGATAACTGAAAACTGATAACTGATAACTGATAACTGATAACTGATAACTGAAATGACTCGATCCTATTTTGCTACTACCGCTAGGGGACTAGAAGAAATTGCCGCGAGGGAATTAGAATTCCTAGGGGCCAAAGAAGTGAAACCAGTATTCACCGGAGTCCATTTTCAGGGGGATATCTCCCTACTCTATCGAGTCAATCTTTGGTCAAGAATTATTTTTCGGGTTTTGGTTCCCATTGCCGAAATTCCCTGTGGGGATGGGGAGGAACTGTATGATAGTATCCAGTCCATTGATTGGCGCGATTATCTCAGCAGTGAGGAAACTTTAGCAGTACAATGTACGGGAACGAACGATCGCCTCAATCACACCCATTACACCGCTTTAAGCATCAAAAACGCTATTATCGACCAACAACGTCAACAGGGCAATCCCCGTTCCTTTGTGGATACAGAAAACCCCGACCTGCAAATTAACGCTCATATCGAGAAAAATCGCTGTGTGCTTAGTTTAGATAGTTCTGGCCATAGTTTGCATCGTCGCGGGTATCATCGGGCCATGGGAGTCGCACCTCTGAAAGAAAGTCTCGCCGCTGCTTTGGTAGAATTATCGGCATGGCAGGATGATATGGCACTTTTAGACCCTTTCTGTGGTTCGGGAACTATTGTCATCGAAGCGACGTTAAAAGCTTTAAATATTGCCCCCGGTTTATCCCGTTCCCAGTTCGGATTTCAGAAGTGGCCAGACTATCAACCGGATTTATGGCAATCTTTGCTTAAGGAAGCTAAAGAAAAACAAAAATTTCAGCTAAATGCGCCAATTTATGCTAGTGATGCCGATTACGAGGTTCTACATCAGGCCGAGGATAACGCCTATTTTTGTCAAGTGCAGAACCATATTAATTTTAGCTTGCAAAGCATCACCGACTTAGAACCAGCAAGCGATCGAGGGATTATTCTCTGTAATCCCCCTTACGGTAAAAGATTGGGCAATACCGAAGAATTAGGGGCCTTATATAAATCCTTCGGTGATGTCTTAAAACAGAGATTTAAGGGTTGGACAGCCTATATTTTATCGGGAAACAAAGAACTGACCAAACAAATCGGTCTGCGTTCTTCCCGTCGCACTCCCTTGTATAACGGTTCTTTGCCCTGTACCCTCTTAAAATATGAATTGTATTAAGCTAAGACGCATTTAAGCCGCTTATTCTTAGATTAGTCGAATCTCCCCCACCCCCCCTTGCCCCTAGGGTTGATTCAAGGTAGGGTTGATTCAAGGTAGGGTTGATTCAAGGTAGGGTTGATTCAAGGTAGGGTTGATTCAAGGTAGGGTTGATTCAAGGTAGGGTTGATTCAAGAGACCTCTTGCAAAAGTCTTAAGTCGATCCTTGTACAGCAACATTTTTGAAGATTATCAACTACTAATAAATAATTAACTGAAAGTCCCTCCCATTATTGTTTCTATCGTTTGTACCCTTGCCCCCCTGACGTCGGGGGGGGTGGGGGGGTCTTGCCTCTTGCCTCATCTCAACCAGTAATTTAAATTCGCGGGCAGTTTAACTACATCAAAACCTTGAGACTGTCAAGGGCTAAATGAACATTTTGACGAACTGAGGCAGCAGAAGTGTGTAGATCCAGACGTTCAGCATCGGTTAAACGCACTTCCAGAATACTTTCCACACCCCGACAGCCTAGGCGACAGGGAACCCCCAGATAGACATCCTGTAGGCCGTATTCACCCTTAAGATAGGCTGCCGCCGGCAGTAAACGGGATTGATTTCTCAATATCGTCTCGACCATGGTACAGGCAGAGGAAGCAGGGGCGTAATAAGCGCCGCCAGTTTGCAGTAATTTGACGATTTCAGCCCCACCGTTGCGAGTTCTCTCCACTAAACGGTTAATCGTCATCTCGTCCATTAATTCGGTAATCGGCACACCACTGACGGTACAGTAACGGGGTAGGGGTAACATTAAATCACCGTGACCACCCAAAACCATAGCATGAACGTCGGCGGTACTAACCCCCAATTCCATGGCGATAAAGGTTTGTAAACGGGAAGAATCGAGGACCCCGGCCATTCCCATCACTCTTTGGGGGGGTAAACCGGTCGCTTGCCAGACTAGATAGGTCATCACATCAAGGGGATTAGTGATGACGATAAAAATGGCTTCCGGAGAATACTTGAGGCATTTAGTGGCGGCCTCGACGACAATTTTGGCGTTAACATTCATGAGGTCATCGCGACTCATGCCCGGTTTTCTGGCTAATCCAGCCGTAATCACGACAATATCCGAACCTGCCGTGTCTTCGTAGTTATTAGTGCCGATAATCTCGCTGTCGTGCAGTTCTATGCCCTGAGCTTCCATCAAATCTAGGGCAATACCTTGGGGCAAACCGTTGACGATATCGAGGAGAACCACATCAGCGAGGTTTTTTTCGGCGATGCGTTGGGCCAGGGTGCGTCCGACGTTGCCAGCACCAATAACCGAGACTCGGGGCGATTGACAGGGGATGGGTGTATCGTAGAAGTCAGCCATGGTTTATGGATGAGGCAATTCCTCATCAGGCGGGTTCCAGTTGTTCGAGCTTTAGCCACACACTGGGGGTGGGAACATAGAATTTAATCAAAGCATAATCATCTTTTACGTCCAAGACTTCTGCTGTCGAGTCGAACATATAACTGGGTAAACGGCGATCGCTGGCTTGGGCTTCGAGGCTATTTTCTAGGTTTCCCGTCACCACGCGGACTAAAGCTCCTTTCTTAATTGTACCTGCCATGTTTTCCTCGTTGAATTTACTGGGGGGTTTCTCCCATAAATTGTTACATATTCGGGCAGGCCTCTGACAAGAGGGTGTGGGGTGTGACCCCCCAACCCCCCGACATCGGGGGGGGGCAGGTGGGGTGATGGGGAAGTGGGGTGTGGGAATTATAAATTATGAATTATGAAGTGGGGAGGTGGGGAGGTGGGGAAGTGGGGAAATTGAACTAAAACCCTAAAACCCTAAAACTCCAAAACCTGCCTCCTGCCTTTTGCCTTAATTAAAACTCAACCCTTTGACCATAACTTAAGAGACGTTCTAGGGTTGCGAGGCGATTTTCCCAGACCTGTATTTGATAGGCAGATAAATCCTTTTGTCTGGACATCACAGATTTAAATTGATAGCTAAATCGCTTTAAGGCATTTTGAGTTAAAGTCAAATTGCGAGGGCTGGGATTATTAGCTAATTGCTCTAATAAATTAGCCATTTCGTCCACTTCTTGCCCCCAAGTTTTTAAGGTTCCTTCTGCCATTGCCCATAAATTATTCGTTATTAAAAAACTCCACTCTTGACGCAGAGAATTAAACCGCGCCGCTGCCGTTTTGAAGGGGTGACGGTGGGGTAAAGGTTCGGATTTTTTCGTAATTATCGATCCCTGAATGCGATTAAGAATTGTTTGCAGGTTGGGATTGAGATTCTCTGTGGCAAAAAGAGCGAATCCCGAAGTGGGAAGATTGCGAATAAATTGTAGTTGATCTATCATGACTTGATCGGGTACTTTTAACAGACGGATACCGGGTATAATCAGAGCATTTCCTGCTATTTGCCGATCAAACAAAGACTTAGTTTTATCTTCTAAAGTCCCTGTATCGAGAGCATAAGTCATTAAAAAGATCAGGTCTATCCATTGATTTTGTCCCCACTCCTCCCAGTTTTGTTGAATACGATATAACCGTTCTTTTTGTTCTAGGGGAAACACCGCCGCCGACATTTTTAATTGGGGACGAATCTGTTTTAAACGAGTAGAAACCTGCGAAACAAAAGTATCAACCTGACGGATTTTAAAGCTAGTCCATTGTTCCCATAAAGCACCCCGGGGATTTAAAGTAATGGGATCAACCCCCGTCATTTGTTTAAATAACCAACGGCTGGATTTACCATAACCATAGGTTTGATTAGAATCTTGACTCTGGAAGGGATAGCGAATATAATCTAACTGCAAGCCATCCACATCGTAATTTTTGACAATCTCCTCGTAAAGAGATAAAAGATAGTTCTGTAGGTCGGGATTAGCAGGATCAAAAAAGGCTTTTTTCGTGCCTTGACTGTAATCAAAAGAACCACCACTTTTATTAGTTGCCCCCCAATCGGGATTACGGGATAAAACTGGACCGAGATAATCTAATGGTTGCTCTAATACTTTATTATGAGCTTGATTAGCCGCCGCAAAAACCCACACCCAGGCGTGGATTTCCATATTGCGTTCATGGGCTAATTTAACGGCAACTTTGAGGGGATCCCAACCTCTAGTTAAAGGGTTTTGTTCGGGGGCAACTTGACTGGGATAAATAGTATAACTAGCATTAACTGTCTCGAAAAAGACCACATTAATACCCGCTGCCGCCATGCGATCGAATACTTTAGCTAAATCCTCCTCGTTTTTAGCTTGTACGATCGTGCCTCGATCTAACCACATTGCCCGTATTTCTGGTTGGGCAAATTGTCGATTAGTGGGATAATTATCCCAAAGACTTCGCCGCGCTTGTAACCAAAATTCCCGCGCTTGGGTATAGTCCCCCTGAGCGATTAAATTCTGAAAATTATTTAAGCTGCCCTGGGCATTTTCTAGGGCCAAACGGAATCGTCTCGCTGTATCTGATGCGCTGGAATTGTTCCCCCGATCATGAAGTGCTTGTGCTAAGGATTTATCGGTAGTTAAGGTGCTATTATTGCTGGCCTCTAAAGCTAAGAGAGTCGCTCCATAACGCCCGATTAATCCCTGCAATTCCGCCGTCATTTGGCTAATTTGTTGAGGAGTTAGACTTGCTCTGGGGGGATTTTGCTCGGTACTCGGACTTAATCTCGCCGTTTCACTGGGGGGATTTTCTGCAATCTGGGGTAGAGGGCGACGGGGTGCGGTCGCAACGCGCTCGCTACGCGAGATCGCTGTTGGGGTATTATTAATATTATTAACTATTGTTGATTGCCCTTGACAATAGGGCGCAATTGTGCCAGGAGAAGAACTGCGATTAATGCCGTAGCGTTGCAGGGCGGTTTCTAGCCAAGCACTATCGAGGGCGAGATTAGCGACGGCATCGCTGCCCCAGCGCCAACCGAGAAAGATCGAGTTATTATTGAGGACAACGGCGGGGGGATTATTGCGCGCCCCCCAGACGGCGACGGTTTGGCTATTAACTCCCGTGGGGATAACCACGCCACCGAGGAGACTGCTGGCTAAAGGTTTTTGGTTTTTCAGTTCACCTAAATTAGTCGGCCGCAGGGTGTAAGCTTGGGAGTGGGGATAGGCCCAGTAAGCCCCAAATAGCGATCGCAGTTGATTACGCACAGCAGCTTCCGAAAGATTCCCCGCCGGACCGGTGACAATAATTTTACCACCGCGATTAAGCCAACGACTCAAGACACCAGCTTGTAAACCGGAAATAGTCTCGACGTTGGGGATAATGAGAACGCTAATTTTATTTAAATCCGCATCGCTTTGCCACTGGTTACTCTGGAGAATACAGTAATTAACCCCGACATTTTGCAAACGTTCGGTTATATCTGTCCATTGATTGGCATTTTCTTGACTTTTTAACACTGCCACCGGTGTCGCTAAAACTGGGATCGGCAGCAAGACACCCACACAGGACAAAAGACAGGTAATTAGGGGCTTGTTAAAAAGACGATTAAGATGGAAGGACGATCCCAGCACGTTTTTTTCTCTTAATTTTTTGGTTAACTCCTCCTGATTTTACCCAACTTAGCCAAAAAAGAGTATCTTTGGCAACAAAAATTGCGTCTTAGTCGTCCGCAACGGGGGTGTTGGTATCCCCCATCTCCCTACAACTGTAAAGACAACTGCCGAAAGTGATCGCCGCGATGTTCAAAACTTTGGTATTGGTCAAAACTAGCGCAAGCGGGCGATAATAACACCACTTTAGCCTCTTTTGCCAGTCCTAGTTCAGCCGCGCGTTGAACTGCCCTGTCCATCGTCTCTACACATTCATAATCTTGATAACCTGCTGACTGTAAACGACGGGCAAAATCGGCGGCAGCGTCACCAATAAGCAGCACAGTGGCGACTTTTGCCTTAATTTCAGCGATCCAAGCCCGATCATCCCCTGCTTTCGCTTCTCCCCCCGCAATTAAAATCGCCGGACTAGGGACGGATTTTAAGCCTACTGCGGCGGCATCGTAGTTAGTTGCTTTACTATCATTAATAAAGTCTAGTCCTTTATAGGTACAAACGTACTCTAAGCGATGGGCAACCCCGGGAAAAGTGGCGATCGCTTCAGTAATGGCTTTTTTCTCGATGGCTGCCAATCTAGCGGCGGCCACAGCCATAAGCAAATTCTGCTGATTGTGACTGCCCACCATTTTCAGGAGATTAACCGGGGCAATTAATTCCCCAAAAGCCACGATCCAGTTATCTTGCAGATAAACACCACGACTAGGATCGCCCAAAAGCGCATCTTTGCCTTTCACAGAAGTCCAGTAAGCTTGTTGCCATTGACTAACACCGATTTGACGCAGATAGGGATCATCACCGTTGAGGATTTGGCGATCGCTTCTTTGCAGTAAAGAGGCTTTAATCTGATAATAATTTTCCAGGGTTTGATGACGACTAAGGTGATCGGGGGTAAAAGTTGTCCAGATGCCGATTTTCGGCGATAAATCCCGACTGGACTCGATCTGATAACTACTAATCTCCGCAATAATCCAATCGTATTTATCGGCTTTTAAAGCCAATTCACAGGCAGCATAGCCGATATTACCGCAGGAAGGGGCATTTAACCCCGCTTTTTGAAAAATAGCGGCACAGAGGGCGGTGGTGGTGGTTTTGCCGTTAGTTCCCGTAATCCCCAACCAAGGAGAAGATTGCAGATAACGCCAAGCTAATTCTAATTCTCCGATCGTCTCGATGCCTTTTTCTCTGGCAGTAATTAAAATTGGGGCATCCCAAGGCACGCCGGGGCTAACCACGATAAGATTAGGTAAGTCTGAAGCCTCTAGACTGAGATTTTGACCAAGATTGACAATAATTCCTTCCCTTTCCAGATTGGTTTTGGTTGCTTGTAAACCGGGAGAATCGGAGCGATCGCTTAATGTCACCTGCCAACCATCCCGTTTTAAGCATCTTGCCGCTGCTATTCCCGATCTTCCCAATCCAATAATCGCCGCTTTCGCCATCTTGTTGCCACTCTACTCAAGGGTCAATTTTTAGCAATCTCTATCCTACTGTGGATTAGGTCCTTGTAATAGCTATCTTCCAAGAAAACAAAATTCTCTCGCTTGCGTCTAGATCGATAAAATAAATGCAAGTACAATCTCTATAACAACGCTCCCTATTTATGAATCTAAAATCATCCTTAAAATGTACCCTACTGTTGTCACTTCTGGGGGGTTGTCTCCTGACGACACCGAGTCAAGCAACTCTCTTTGAACAACAAGAAGTTAATCAAGAGGATTTTATCGCTATTGCCCGACCCTACGGTAACGGTAAATACGATTTACTGATTTTGCAACAAATCCCCGGAAAACGCCAATGTTGGGCGGTAAATGACAGAGAACCGACCATTGTTCAGCCTCTGCTGCTCGATTTCGATTTTACCGGCAGTTGTGAACGGGCCACCGACAGTAACGGTTATTCCCTTCGCATTCAGGGCAAAGATTACGGTTTAGAATACCTGCTGCGTATCGTACAACGCAACGGGGAATTAGTCCTTGTGGGAACCCCCCGCAATCCCGGGCAATCGGAGGTAATTATTGGACGGACAAAGGGTTTAGGGACCGGTTTAATGCAAATTTACCTCATCGATGGCTGGCGCTTTACTAAACGCAGTCTAGCAGGTCAAAATCTCAGTCATATCTATCTAACTGCCGATAGTCCCAGTTTCAATCCTCCCCCGGAATTACTCGCAGGTAATAGTTATTCTCTCCCCAGAGAATCCGTCAAAGCAGAAACACCTGTTAATCCTTCCGCTAATCCCGAAGTGCGAGAATATACCTTTACCGCTGCAGAAACAGCAGTACAGAGCAATCCTCAGCCAGTGGTCACTAATCCAGTACCAGAGTCAAATTTAACGCCACAGCCGACCGTTACCCCTAATTTACCCCCCCTGACTCCTCCCAATGCTCAGAATAATAATGCAATTGTACCACCACCGCCACCGCGTAATTTAGGCAATCAGAGAAGTTTATCGGATGTGATTACTTTTAATCGACCAGCTGCTAATCCCAGTAGTGGTAATATGAGCAATAGTGGTCGCCAAGGTTTTAAAGTAGTAATTGAAGCTAAAACCGAGATTGATCGCAGCAAAGTTCGTTCTCTCTATCCCGACGCTTTCCCCACTTCCTACAAAGGTCGTTCCGTCTGGCAAATAGGCGCGTTTAGCAATCGTGATAAGGCTGAAAACGCTTTACAAAGTCTTGCCCCTCTGCGCGGCTCGATCATACCATTTTAGGGAACGCTGGAACTGCGTAACGGGGAACAGAGAGTGGATAGGGGAAATGGGGAAATGGGGAAATGGGGAAATGGGGAAATGGGGAAATGGGGAAATGGGGAAATGGGGAAATGGGGAAATGGGGAAATGGGGAAATGGGGGAATTTCAACTAAAACCCCAAAACCCTAAAACCCCAAAACCCTAAAACCCCAACTCTCAACTCCTGACTCCTGACTTCTAGAGTAACTGATAACTGATAACTGATAACTGATAACTGATAACATGGAAATATCAGAACTAAAAAAAGGTATCGAGATAGTAGGATCGCGCCTGGGTAAAACCCAGGACTATCTTTGACTTACCCACTTTAAGATACAAAATTAAAGACTTAGAACAGGTGGCAGCCGTCCCCACTTTTTGGGATAATCCCGATACTGCTCAAAAAACCCTGCAAGAACTAAACGAATGTAAATCTTCTTTAGAAACCTATCAAAGTTGGTGTGAACAATTAGAAGATACTAAGGCAATTATCGAGTTATTAGAATTAGAATCCGATCGAGCTTTACTAGAAGAAGCAACGGACAATTTAACTCATTTACAGCATGACCTCGATCGCTGGGAATTACAACAGCTTTTAAATGGTCCCTACGACGCAAAAGGAGCGGTTTTAACGATTAATGCGGGGGCCGGGGGAACCGATGCCCAAGATTGGACAGAAATGCTCCTGAGAATGTACACTCGCTGGGCCGAGAAACAGGGATATAAAGTCACTTTAGCGGAAATATCAGAAGGAGATGAAGCGGGAATTAAATCGGTGACAATTGAAATTGCCGGAACCTATGCTTACGGTTATCTGAAAGGAGAAAAAGGCACCCATCGGTTAGTCAGAATTTCTCCTTTTAATGCTAACGGTAAACGTCAAACCAGTTTCGCTGGGGTGGAAGTGATGCCAATTTTGGGCGATGATGCCGTGAGGGTAGAAATTCCCGATAAAGATTTAGAAATTACCACCACTAGATCGGGGGGAAAAGGTGGACAAAATGTTAATAAAGTGGAAACTGCCGTGCGTGTGGTTCATCTTCCCACAGGTATCGCTGTACGTTGTACCCAAGAGCGATCGCAATTACAAAATAAAGAAAAAGCCCTAGCTTTATTAAAAGCGAAATTGTTAATTATCGCTCGGGAACAACAGGCTCAAGCGATCGCAGAAATTCGCGGCGATATGGTGGAGGCCGCTTGGGGCAATCAAATCCGTAACTATGTTTTTCATCCCTATCAATTAGTTAAGGATCTCCGTAGTAATGTGGAAACCACCGATGTTACCGGGGTAATGAATGGGGATTTAGATAGCTTTATTGAAGCCTATTTACGTTTAGGGGGTGGAGTTTAAAGAAATGTATCGCCGTTGTCGTCCACAAGTCCCACTCTGGTGTGGAGGCGATGATAAAATCTCCTCTTGGAAAAATGTCGATTTGCGTTGAAGCACTTTTTTGCTCGCTGTATAAGGGTTTCGCCGATTTGACATCCCTAAAATGGATTTGCGTTGAAGCACTTTTTAGCATTTCGACTTCGCTCAAGGCTAGTCTAGGCCCAAAAGGGGAGATAACGAGCATAACGAGTTGATTTAGATTCAGATTCGTCGGATTTAATCAGTCCCGCTTCTTTAGTTGCCCCAATCACTTGAGAGACAGTATTCTTTTTTGATTCATTTAAACAAAAGCGATTTCGTAAGGTTTGGTTAGACATCCGTTGATTATTGATATATAGGAGACAACAGTGCTGATAACAAGCGCGAATACGGTCAGATTGACTCATTTTGCCAAAATCCTGATGAGCGAATAGGATAGAAGTTGTTCGGATCTCACCTACTCTAAAATCTGGTGCGGGAAGTTGATACTTCTCGGCAGCGGAAATAACTTTATCAATACCACTGCCCTTTTCTTCACAAATGCCAAAACGACGCATTATGTCAGCTAATTGCTCATTACGGGAGCGATATTCGTCGATAAAGCGTTCTACTTTGATAAAAGGAATACCAGGGTTAGAGATTTCTACTCGATCATCATACATTTCAATCATCACCGAAGCACCTGTGGTGAGAAAGTCCTGATGAATCAAAGCATTGGCGATGAGTTCTCGCAAAGCTTGTTTAGGAAACATTTTCACTTCTTCCCTAAGAACCTCCTCGATGACGCGATTTTGAGGGGCTAAATCGTGGACAAAATTAACTAAACCATCAAAACCCACAGCATATCCCGTAATTACTGTCTGTTCCAGCCGAGTTTTAATTTTACCTGTTCCCTCATAGATAATCACTCGTGGTGCTTTACGCGCCAAGGTAGGGGAAAAGCTCTCAAGTTGTCTGGCCAGAAGGATGGCAGATAAATTAGGAATTGTCCAACCTTTTGATGTTTTGTCAAGGAGTTGATCGCCTTGTAACCTTTCTAGAACAGCATCACGATTGCTAGGATAAGGAAGCTTGAGCAATTTAAAGTAGGTTTGGGTGTCGAGTAGGTCAATAACCTCATCTGGACTAGCATGAGAGCGAGCGGATTGACAAAACCAATCTTGTTGATCTTCAGCAAAGATGCGCTTAAGCAGATCAGGTGTCATGGGTACTAAGTCTTCCCCTGCTCGCATTAGATAAGCGCCTTCAAAGGCGATAGGTTGTCCTGTGGGACGGGTTGGCACTTCAAAAACCAAGACACGACCATCAGGGTGGGCCAATTCGGTGATTTCCACACGCAAGCGAAGTTTTTGAACGATTAGCACTTTAATTCTGTTAATTTCTTCGGGTGTAGAAAAGGCTTGTGAACCAACAATTCTACGGGGACGTTTATCGGTGACACCTAAGATAAAATAGCCACCTCCTTCATTAGCAAGGGCGACGCAATATTTTAACAGTTTGTTTGTATCAAATTGATTTTTAGCCTCTTTAAATTCTAGTCGCTCATTTTCCACTGGAGCATTTAACCAACCTTCTAGGGTCTCTGGGTTTATCATGCAGTAATCTCCTTATGGGTGGGAATTTACGTTTAGGGGGGAACAGTGCAGGTTATACTGATTCCTAAGATGAGAGCAGTTCTATTTTCTCGCAAATTCTGTTCTTATTGGCTTGTCAAGCTATTTGTCCTCTACTAAGAAGAAAAATCAATGGTTATTATCGAGATTACCAATGTGGAAGAAATATTGAGCGCAAAAATTGGCTCTTTCGCCGCTAAAATCGTCCAAGCTCTAGCAGATGATGAAGGGAAAGTGGAAGAGGTTCTCATCAAAGAATTACAGGCTAATTTTCAGGAAAGGGGGATTAAAGCTAATCTGTTTAGCGTCACTGGGTTAGATATGCTCGGCAATGGCAGGCTAGAAGTTAACGTTAATGTTCGTTCTGCTAATATGATGTCCTAAGAGAAGATAAAATCGCCAATGGTTGGGTTAAATATAGTTAAACCCAACCTTATTTTGGTAGTTACCATCAAAAGCAGCAATGGCAACGAAGCTTGAGGTTATAATAAACCAACAAAATGTAACGGTCCTTGACCGGTAATTAATTCGATAATAATTGCCAGAAAACCGATCATCGCTAATCGACCATTCCACACCTCGGCTGCCGTTGTCATTCCCCATTCCCAACGTTCCTGGGGATACATTTTCATATTCGCTTTCGGACGGGTAATTTGCTCGAAAGTGGTGGGTTTTTCCTCTAGGGATTTTACCACTAACTGGGAGAGAGATTCGATAAACATCGGGTGAGTGTTAAGAGCCGGTACTCGCTGAAAATGTTCAATTCCCGCTTCTTCCGCCACTTCTCGGTACTCTATATCGATTTCTTGCAGAGTTTCGATGTGTTCCGAGACAAAGCTAATCGGCACGACCAATAAATGCTTAATTCCCTGCTCTCCCAACCCTTTTAAAGCATCTTCAGTATAGGGTTTTAGCCATTCCACCGGACCGACGCGACTTTGATAGGCTAAAGTGTACTGATTGGGTCGGTTTAGAGTACGCATGATCGCCCTAGTGCATTCTTCAATTTGCCTTTGATAGGGATCTCCCGCTTCCTCCACATAACTTTGGGGGACACCATGGGCGCTAAAAAAGATATGTACTTGGTCAGGATTAGCACACTGCTCTAATTCTCGCGCAATCAGATCGGCCATAGCACTCAGATAAGTGGGATGATCGTACCAAGAGGGGATGAGAGTATATTCCGTCAAACGCAGATAGGGATCCTGCTGCCACATTTCCTCTAGCACACGGAAACTGGAACCACTGGTACTGATCGAAAATTGGGGATAAAGAGGAAGAATAACTAATTTTTTGATATGATCCCGTTTAATCCGCTCGATCGCTTCTTCGGTGAAGGGATTCCAGTAACGCATCCCGATATAAACGCTTACCTCGCGCCCCATTTCCTTGAGACGTTGTTGCAGTGCCGTGGCCTGTGCTTCCGTAATCTTGAGTAAAGGGGAGCCACCCCCAATCTGACGGTAATTTTCCCGGGATTTACTCGCTCTTAGCGTCGATATTAACCAAGCTAACGGTTTTTGTAATCCTTTGATCGGTAAACGGATGATTTCTGGGTCAGAAAAAAGGTTAAATAGAAAAGGACGCACATCCTCTAACCGCTCTGGCCCACCCAAATTTAATAATAGAACCCCAACGCGACCCATAGTGTTAACAGATAATTTTTAAATTTTCAGATTCTTTACCAAGTGTAACAATATATCGGTGGAACCGTTAAAACAAATTACAGGCTACAGAGAGTTTAATCAAATCTTGGAGGTTGATCTTGGCGACAATTTTACGTCCCCTCAGTTATCAATATCAATGGCTTTACGATGGTATCTCCCGTCTGGCTGCCCTAGCGGTGGGTGGGGAGTCCCGTTTTCGGCAATTAGCTCTAGAAGGTTTAAAAATCGCTAAAAATGACCCTATCCTCGATCTCTGTTGTGGTGCGGGTCAAACCACCCGTTATTTAGTCCTCCTATCCGATCGCTGTGTCGGTTTAGATGTCTCTCCTGTGGCCCTGGAGCGAGCTAGTTTAGCGGTGCCACAAGCGCATTATCTGGAGGGATTAGCCGAAAAAATGCCCTTTAATGGCGGAGAATTCGCCTTTGTTCATACTAGCGCCGCTCTCCACGAAATGGAACCAGAGCAGTTAGAGGAAATTCTTAAAGAAGTGTATCGAGTTCTCAGACCGGGGGGAATTTTTGCCCTCGTGGATTTTCATCGACCCACTAACCCGCTTTTTTGGCCTTCTTTGGCCCTATTTTTGCAATTATTTGAAACCCAGACCGCTTGGCAGTTTATCGATACCGATCTCATCCAATCTTTACAGGCGATCGGTTTTCGTGATTGTCAACAAAAATTATACGCTGGTGGCAGTTTACAGGTGATACAAGCGGCCAAGTGAAAGGATTGGTCGGGCAATATTTTCAGAGGCAGTCGGTCATTTATACTAAATAAGGCAATGGTTTTTTGAGCAAGCTGAGTTCGATCGACTCGGTGTGAGTTATTTTTGAGAAGTTAATGACTAGAGCAAAAATTCTACAACCCGATTTAATTTTAGGGGATACGATTCTCGGTCTCACTCTGGAGATTTTGAGTCAGCATCGGATTAAGGGATTGATTCTCGATGTGGACGATACCCTTGTTCCTCTCCAGGAAACGACGGTTTCTGACGATTTAGAGCGTTGGGTCGCTTCCTTGCGTCTTTATCTACCGATTTGGTTGGTAAGCAATAATCTGAGCGAAAATCGGATCGGTGCGATCGCAGATAATTTACAACTTCCCTACCTTCTCGGTGCGGTGAAACCCTCTCGACGCAAACTCCGACAAGCGATGGCAGCCATGAGTCTCCCCCCCCAACAAATTGCCATGGTTGGCGATCGCTTGTTTACCGATGTTTTAGCGGGAAATCGTCTGGGAATGTTTACCATTCTGGTTAAACCAATGGTAAATCCCTTGACGGGGGAGCAAGCTTATCCCATCCACGATTTTGAGGTGTGGGTATCACAAATTCTCGGCGTTTCCCTCCATCCGCAGCATTACTTAATAAAACCTGACCAATCCTCACAGAAGTAAATATTAAAAAATAATTAAGTATAGAGGTAAATAGCGAAAAGTAGAAAATACTATAGACAATTTGAAATGAGGTCAGCCGAGATAAAGACCTTAAATATATGAAAGTCAGTAGATAGACGGTGCCAGTTTTTGCGGATATACGCCAAAAGCTGGTGCTACTGTTTTAACGAAAACTTGCTGCTAAGTAAATGGGTGGAATTAAATATAAGATGAACGTAGGTTGGGTTGAAGTATGAAACCCAACGTCTGCATGGGTTACTACCCGTCCTACAAATAATTGTGCCTCCCTACTTATAATTTAGCCAAATTGTGAGATACTACGAAAGGATTTCTTAGTTAATTCTCCCTGGCCTCACTCTATATATGAACCGAGATTCTTCCCTGCTATCATCCCCCTCGGTCGCGCAATTCAAGCGCAATTCCTTTGATTTGGAGTCACACCTACAAGACTTTTTACAATTAGACCAAGAAATTTTACAAGCAAAATTAGCGATAGCCAAAGATTCCTTAGCGGCCTTAGCTCATCAAGAATTTTCCTGGACAAATCCAGATTATTTCTATCAGGAAAAAGTCAAAGAAAACTATTTATTTGAATTATCGGCTTGGCATTTATCCAGTCAAGAATATATCGGGGAAACCCTGAAATTAATTGACAATCACGGTAGCGGAAAAGTCTTAGATTTTGGTGGCGGAATCGGTACTCATGCCTTGGCTGCCGCAATGAATTCTAGAGTTGAACAGGTGATCTATTGTGATCTTAATCCCCTACATCATCAATTTGTGCGCTTTCGTGCCAAGCAATTAAATCTCGATGCTAATAAGCTCTCATTCTATACAGAAATTCCCGATCAGCTAAAATTTGACACGATTATCTGTTTGGATGTCATCGAGCATTTGCCCTCACCTACAGCCCAACTTAAAAAGTTTTATAACTGGTTAAACCCGGGAGGAAAGCTAATTATTAACTGGTATTTTTTCAAAGGTTTTAATCAAGAATATCCCTTTCATCTCGACGATCCCAAAATTATTGAGAGCTTTTTTCAAACCCTACAAAAAGATTTCCTAGAGATTTTTCATCCCTATCACATCACCGTGCGCTGTTATCGAAAAAATCAATCATTGCCGGAAGAAGAGCAAACCAGAGGATGATAGAAAAGTTAGAATTACCCTTGCAACTATGACCCTAGATATTATCCCCGAAGGCGAAGAACGCAAAGTGGAAGCTGTCAGTAGTGCCGCTATTGATGGTGCGCCGATCGCCTATATTGTCGTCTTGGCCGCTATTGTCACTACCCTTTCTTTTATTCCCTTCTCCATTGTCCTCGCTTCTGGCGGTAGTATGCCCCTCAGTCAAGCGGTTTTTCCCCTCTTGGGTTGGTTACTCGGCCCGATCGCTGGTGCGATCGCTAGTGGCATTGGGGCTTTAATTGGGGCTTTCCTTGCCCCCTACACGGCAGGAATTCCCGCTATTTCGGTTTTTGGGGCAATTATATCCAGTTTTGTCGCCGGAACAATGGTTTTAGGCAAAAAACGCCGTTATTGGTGGTTAGGATTAACATTAATTTTTCTGATTCCCCTGTTCATCTACGCTAACCGGGCGATCGGACTGAACGGCATTTCGCCAGGAGTCTTTATTGCCGGGGCTTTCGTCGATTGGTCGGCTTTGGTATTATTTATCCTACCAACCCAGACTCTTTTTACTCATTGGATCAAAGGTAATAATTTGGCCCTAGTGGCTGCGGGAATTTTCGGGGGTACTTGGACTGCCAGCGGCCTCTCCCATTTAGGGGTCGTCGCCATTACCTACTCGATTTTTAACTGGCCCGAAGAAGTCTGGATCGCTTTAATTCCGATCATTCCCGTAGAAAATCTGATTCGTTCCCTCGTCGGTATGGTGATCGGTTGTGGTGTCATTGCCGGTTTACGGGCGATCGGTCTGGTCAAATCAAGAGAGGCGATCTACTAGACCTCTTGTAAAAATCAAAAATTGTTGTTAGGGTTAGGAGTCAGGAGAAGAAAAAAGACAAGAGACGACTAGACTATCCATAAAACCTAAGATTATGTCGAATTTATCCGAGCTTTTAGATATTGTGACCCAATAGCGGCTCGATAACTTACTTTTCCAGGAGGTCTACTGAAATGGGAATACAGCAGTTATCTTCAATGGTGACATAGGAAGTTTTCCTTTTGGGGAGTGGGGGGTCGGGAAGGACGCAACTGGGCAATTCTTGCCTTTGCGTCCTTCCCCGTAGCGAAAAAAAGAGGACTAGCGTTTTAGCCAACTCATCATCGCTCGTAGATCTTGGCCGACTTCTTCGATCGAATGTTCTGCTTCTTGACGACGCATAGCGGTGAAACCCGGTTTACCTGCTTGATTTTCGAGGACAAACTCTCTGGCAAATTGTCCCGATTGAATTTCCCCGAGGATTTGCCGCATTTCCGCTTTAGTCGCTTCCGTCACCACCCGCGGACCGCGAGTATAGTCACCGTACTCGGCTGTATTGGAAATACTATCGCGCATTTTGGCTAAACCGCCCTCGACGATCAGATCGACGATCAGCTTCACTTCGTGTAAACACTCAAAATAGGCTAATTCGGGCTGATAACCAGCTTCCACGAGGGTTTCAAAGCCAGCTTTAATTAAAGCACTTAAACCGCCGCATAATACTGCCTGTTCGCCAAAAAGGTCGGTTTCTGTCTCCTCGCGGAAAGTGGTTTCCAAAACCCCGGCCCGAGTGCCACCGATCCCCTTAGCGTAGGCCATCGCCCGATCGCGTGCTTGGCCGGTAGCATCTTGATAGACAGCGAATAAACAGGGGACTCCTTGACCTTGTTCGTAGGTACGACGGACGAGATGGCCCGGTCCTTTGGGTGCGACCATGACCACATCGACGTTAGCAGGGGGAACCACTTGTCCAAAATGAATATTAAAGCCGTGGGCAAAAGATAACACCTTGCCAGCGCTTAAATTCGGGGCAATTTCGTTGATATAAATTGTTTTCTGCACTTCATCCGGTAAGAGGATCATGATCCAGTCGGCAATTTTAGCGGCTTCGGCCACATCATACACTGGAATACCGGCTTCTTTGGCTTTGATGGCCGATTTACTGCCGGGATATAGACCAACAATCACATTAACGCCACTATCCTTGAGATTTAATGCGTGGGCATGACCCTGGGAACCATAACCAATAATAGCGATCGTTTTTCCCGCTAATAAATCTAAATTGGCATCCTCATCATAGTACATTCGTGCCATCGAACTCGCTCCTTAACTTCTTTTGTCACTGTGCAAACTCCTAATTATACGGGAAAATCACGCCCGTCAGAAGCATTTGATCGCCGGTTTCCTGGAGTCAGGAAAAAATAGTGTCTAGAAAAATTTAATTTTTCTTTAGATATTTGGGTACTCTAACTGGGGAAAGCTGGCTTGATCTAGTTGAGCAGAAGGGGGGGTAATGGCCAATTTTTAGCTTGGACTTGGTTCTTTCACCAAAATTGATTACAATATCACTATCATTAAGCACTTCCTCTCCTCCTATCCAGTTAAGATTAACCCCGATCTGAACACAGATAATCGGGTTACTATTTAGTGCTGAAATAGCGTCTCTCTCCCTCGATTTTTACCTGTTCTGGGTAATTTACCCAGTCAGGATCGTTTATAGATTGATTTACTGCCTTGATCGGGACTAGATAAAATCAGGTCAAAAAAATGTTTGCTTTGTTAATCACCAATCCCCTTAGAGCTACCCAGGAAAATCTATGGTAAGTTTTTTTAAGAAGCTGTTGACAAGAAAATCTCAAGGTGTTGGCTTAGAGATTACCCCAGAGCGCCTTAACGTCGCTCAGATCGCCAAACAGGGACAAAATTATAAATTAGTTAAATATTGTGCGTCGGATATCCCGGAAGGCATCTTTGAGGCGGGAAAAATCGTCGATTCTCCCGCTTTAGCGGAATTAATCCAAGAATTACTCAAGGAAAATAAAATTAACAGCAAACGAGTCGCTACCGGTGTCCCCATGCGCGAGTCAATTGTCCGGATTATCCCCGTTCCCTCGGAATTGGAAGAGGAGGAATTGCGCGATCTGGTCTTAAATCATGAGGCTAGTTTATACCTTCCCTATCCTCGCGAGGAAGTGGATATCGACTACCAAAAACTGGGCTACTTTCAGGATGAAGACGGGATCGAAAAAGTGCAGGTTTTGCTGATAGCCACTCGTCGGGAGATTACCGATGCCTATAGGTCAACCATCCAAAGGGCAGGATTGCAGCTAGATGTGCTAGAAATTAATAGTTTTGCGCTAATTCGGACGATTCGCGAGCAGTTGCGTCAGTTTAGTTCCAATGAAGCCGCCGTTATTATTGATATAGAATTTGATAACACGGAAATTGCCATCGTGGTGGACGGCGTTCCCCAATTTTCCCGCACTGTCCCCATCGGCACTTTCCAGCTACAGAATGCCCTTTCCAGGGCGATGAATTTGCCCACCTCCCGCAGTCCTGATATTCTTTTGGGGATGACAATCCCAGTTACTGCCTTTGATAGTCTTAGCACCAATACCGGCACTTCCGGAGTCTCTACTAACCAGGGGATGACGGCACTGATGCGGGTTTTAGGGGAATTAACCGACGAATTGCGGCGATCGATTAACTTCTATCTTAATCAAAGTGATGAACTGGAAATCGTCCAGTTACTTTTAGCAGGCCCCGGGGGTGGAATAGCACAACTGGACGAGTATTTTACCCAACGTCTCAGCGTCCCCACCATGGCAATCGATCCGATCACATCACTGAACTTAGATACAACTCAAGAGATTCCTAATGCCCAAAGAGCCGGATTAGGAACAGTTCTCGGTTTAGGATTACGGGAGGTATAGACAAAAATTATGTATAGTCTTGACGTTAATTTTCTTAAGGATCGCCATCTCGAGCAAACGGCCAAAGGAACCACCGCAGCCAAGATTCCCACCGCTATCAACCTGGATCAACAAACTCCCCTACTCATTGGTGTGGGAGTGGGGGCCGGATTATTAGCACTGACGGGATTACTCGGTTTAATCGTCGGTTGGCAAACCGGCGAAACTCAGTCCAAAATTCAGCAACTGGACGGGGAATTAGGTCAACTACAAGTCCAAAGTAAAAAAATAGAGGATTTAAAAGGGCAATTAACAGCGTTAGAAGGAGAAAATCAAGCTCTTGTAACTGTATTCAATCAGATTAGATCTTGGTCAGCTATTCTTCAAGAAATTCGCCAACAAACTCCCCCTAGTGTCCAGCTAACCAGTGTGGAACAGGTGGAGGTTCCCGCTGCCCCAGATCAAGGGCAACCGAATCCGGCCACTCAGTTAAAAATTAGTGGTTTTGCCAGTAATTACGAAGCAGTCAATGATTATCTCTTAACCCTGCAAGCTTCTCCCTTTTTAGAGGGCAAAAAAACGGCGATCGAAAGTGCTGCCCTGGCCGATTTACCCGTACAGGTGGCTAATCAGTACAAGAATATTAGTGTGACTTTCCCCCAAGCGGTTCAATTTGTGATCACCGCCCAATTAAGTGATACTCCCGCTACGGAACAACTGCCCAATCTCGCCCGAAATGGAGCGCTCGGAGTTGTCACTAGGATTAATACTCTCAAACGCCAAGGAGCCATTCAACCATGACCTTTACCGAAGAATTTGAGAACCAGGAATTGGCGGAACTTGACCAGTATCCTACCGCTTTCGGGATAACTTTTACTCCCCGCA
The DNA here is from genome assembly GCA_007096045.1 of Microcystis novacekii Mn_MB_F_20050700_S1. Classification (GTDB taxonomy): domain Bacteria; phylum Cyanobacteriota; class Cyanobacteriia; order Cyanobacteriales; family Microcystaceae; genus Microcystis; species Microcystis novacekii. The sequence continues at coordinate 25,701 of SFAU01000013.1, forward strand.
ATAGTGGGATCGCCGCCGGTGTGCTGGGTTTACTTGGCTCCTTCTATCTGCTTTTTAACTGGGTGATGCCCGCTTATAATACCTTGCAGCAACTGCAAAACGATGCGGCTGGCAAACAACAACAGATAGATCAACAAAAAAGCGGTCTCGGCCCCTCGGAATTCCCAAAAATCGAGAGTCAATTACAACAAAAAGAGGCAACTAAACAGCAAATACTCGCGCTTTTTGCTCAAGAAAAGGACTTAAGCACAATTCTTTTAGATATTAGTAATATCTTTAAGTCTGGCAATGTTAAGCTGATTAGTTTCCAACCCCAAGGACTAGAACCAGTGGTGGTCTCCGATAGTTCCCTCGGTAGCGCAGTTAATAATAAGCTCAAACGTCAAACTTTTAACGTCAAGATCGAAGGGAACTATGTTAACAGCCAAAAGGTTATTCGGGATTTAGAAAGATTACAGCCGCTCATTTTGCTGAAAGGTCTGAATACCCAGCTGGAAAAGGAAGGATCGGTGGTTAAAGTGGTTAGTATCGGCAAAAATCAAGCGACTATCATTCCCCAATCTGATAAACCCGTTACTACCACCTTTCTTCTCGATGTGATTATTCCCCTCAATGCCGCCGAATTAGCGAAATTAGCACCGCCACCCCCCGCCGAAGGTCAACCCCCCGCCGAAGGTCAACCCCCCGCTAGTCCGCCCCAATAGGAGAACTTTCAGTGATTAAATAGTCTTCATTCCGGTGTGAGTATTGCGTTTTTTATCCGTTGAATCCCCTAATTGTTGAGGAGTGAAATTAAAGTGAATCAGTCTCGCTATGCTCTGTTTGTCCCCCAAATTGCCTCGTTTTTATTGATGGCTCCCCTGAGCGCTTTGGCCGAAACCACCGAGTCCTTCGATGGTTCAGAGTTAAAATCGATTACATCAAAAATTGAATTTTCGCAAGAGCTTAATAAAGAAACTTTACAAAAGTCGCCAAATCAGCTTGTCCCTTCCACCGCAGTCGTACAAAAGGAAATCAGCGATCGCATTTTAGCCAGTGAAAAACTACTTGCCCAAAGTGCGCCCCTTGTCCCCAACCCAGAAATTATCATTCAAGGCGCACCCCAAGCACCCGGCGCTCCCACCCTACCCCGAGCCGTCGCCCCACCGGTGGGAGACATTGCCATCTCTAACATCGATGCTAGTGCCGAAAAGATCAAATTTGAGCGCAATATCACCGTACCTCGTGTTTTACTCCGGGAAGCTTCCGCTAGAGAAGTGTTAATGACCCTTGCTAACTATGCCGGTTATAACGTCGTTTTCACCAGCGCCCAGGGGGAAGCTAACGCCACTTCTCAGACGGTTTCCTTGGAATTTACTAACGAATCGGTGGAAAGTATATTTAACGCCGTGTTGTTAGTTTCCGGACTCCAGGCCAACCGTCAGGGTACAACCATCTTTGTTGGGGCGCAATTACCCCAAGGCGCTCGTAATCTGATTAGCCGCACCCTGCGTCTCAATCAAGTTAAAGCCGTCGCCGCCGCCACTTTCCTCGCTACCCAAGGGGCAGAATACCAGCGTTTAGTTACCCAAACCGAGGATATCGTCGATCCCCTCACCGGAAGAGTAATCGGTCGCCGGGATATTCCTCCCACCCTAGAGGCACTAACACCCCAAAACACAGAAGGCTCAAAAGCTGCCTTACTTTTAACCGGTTTAAGAATTGCCGCCGACGAGCGCCTTAATTCTATCAATTTAATCGGCGAACCCCGACAAGTCCAAATCGCCACATCTTTATTAACCCAACTGGATGCCCGTCGCCGTCAGGTAGTGGTTAACGTCAAAGTTATTGATGTCAACCTGCTCAATACGGACAGTTTTAGCAGTAGTTTTTCCTTTGGGTTTAACGATGGTTTCTTCGTTCAGGATAAAGGGGCGGCGGTGCTGAACTTTGGTAATATGAACCCACCCAGTAGTGGGACTGTCTCCAGACCGGGGGCTTTTGCACAGCCTGTTGTGCCGATTCTTGATATCATATCGGGGAGTGGAAACGCAGAAATTCAACCTTTTCTTGACATTCAGAATGGCGCTCCTTTTGGCCGTGTTAACCAGGGACCGAATAACTTTTCAGGGGGTCTAACACCCTATGCGCGCCCCAGCTTTGGTCGCACTGTTAACCCCTTCCAGCCCGGATTGAGTGACTTCACTCCTGGTCAACCAGCCACGTTCAATCCCATCACCGGAGTCACTACACCTGGTAAACCAGATGTCTTCACCTACGAACTCCCGACCCTATTCCAATATCCCCAAAAATTCCTGATGACCCTGCAAGCCTCAATTCAGACAGGAAATGCCAAGATTCTCACTGATCCCTCCTTGGTAGTGCAGGAAGGTCAGCAGGCAGTGGTGAAACTAACCGAGAAAGTGCTGGTCAGTGTTGAAACAACAATTGATACCAATGGCAATGGCAATGAGAGAACTACAACTCCTGTGTTTGGTGATGCTGGACTGACCTTAACCGTCGATGTGAATCAAATTGACGATAATGGTTACATCAGTTTAAATGTTGCGCCTACAATTGCCCAACCTGGGCCCCCGATTCGATTTGATAGCGGTGGTCTCACAGTCAACACATTGACCCCTTTGATTACCCGGGAATTATTATCGGGTTTAATTCGTCTTCGGGATGGACAGAGTTTAATTCTTTCTGGCATTATCCAAGAGCGCCAACAGAGTTCTGAGTCAAAAGTGCCGATTTTAGGGGATATTCCCATTTTAGGGGCTTTATTCCGCAGTCGTACCAATCGCAACGATCGCTCGGAGGTGATTATTCTCCTCACTCCCAAAATCATCGAAGATGCGGCCACCTCTACCCTCGGCATCAACTATCAACCCAGCCAAGATGCGGCGGAAATGCTTCAGCGTCAAGGTTTCCCCGTACAACCGCGACAGTAAACAGTAATCAGTTATCAGTAATCAGTAAACAGTAATCAGTAATCAGTTATCAGTTATCAGTTAAAGATTTTTAGGGATTGCCGGTGAGAGTGACCACCAGTGCGAGTGACTATTTTAATTATGAAGTTTGAGTGGAATCCAGATAAAGCAGCCTTAAACTTGAAAAAACACCGCGTGTCATTCAGGGAAGCATCAACGGTTTTCAACGATCCCTTGTCTGTGACTTTTCCCGACCCCGATCACTCCTATGGTGAAGAGCGTTATATTATTATTGGTCTATCCACTGCAAGTCGTGTCCTAGTAGTCCCTCACACAGATTGATTAGATTGCGTTCGGATTATCAGCGCACGAGAGGCAACTCGACAAGAGAGGAAATTTTATGAGCGTGGAAAGTAAACACGAGCCGGAAGATGATGTTCGTCCTGAATACGACTTTAGCTCCATGAAAGAAGGAGTTAGAGGCAAATATGTGGAAAGGTATCGAGAAGGAACTAATCTTGTCTTGCTTGATCCTGATGTAGCCGAGGCATTTCCCACCAGTGAAGCAGTTAACGAGGCTCTGCGACTACTTATGCAAATCGCCCAAAGACAGTCTAATAATAAAAGGTCGCCGACTTCGCCAGTCTAAATATTCCTTTATCAGCTAAAAAAGGGAATAACAACAGTCACCTATTTTACGCTTTACTAACCGCCGATTCTAGCATAGTAATCGTTCCCCGATTAGCATCAAATTCTACTGCAATACCGATCGCAATAGTCTCGATAATTTCTAAATGTCCGATATTTAAACCTAAACAAGCGGGAATTTTTAAGGGTTGAATATATTCTCGGATCACTTCTTCTAAAGTCAAGGAACCATAGTCACTATTGGCGCTACAATTGCTGCATTGGCCGAAGATAAAACCAGCTAAATTATCGAAAATTCCCGCTAATTTTAATTGATTTAACAGGCGATCAATCTCATAAACATCTTCACCAATATCTTCTAAAAATAGGATAGCACCGGTAAAATTTGGTAGATAGGGAGAGCCAACTATTGAGGCTAAAGTGGTTAAATTACCACCGATTAATTGACCTTTTGCTTGACCTTTAGTAATAGTTTGAATCCGATTTTTTACCAGCATTAAACGATTAGCATCATCGGGATCGGGAAGATTTCTAAAAGTTAACTTTTCCCCAGAAAATAAAACCCGTCGAAAGCTTTCAGTTTGAGCAGTGCGCCAACTAGAAAAGCCATTGGGAGCATGGAAAGTAACTAAACCAGTTTTGGCATAAATAGCTAATAATAAAGAGGTTATATCACTAAAACCACAGATGATTTTTGGATGACGACGAATTAAATCGTAGTCGAGATAAGGTAATAAACGAGCGCTTCCCCAACCGCCGCGAATTGGTAAAATTAGGGCAATATTATCATCAGCAAAAAATTGATTGATATCCGATGCTCGCTCGCTATCTTTACTGGCTAAATAACCATAACGATCTAAAGCGTGTTGACCAACTTTTGGGACTAATTTTAGGGCTTTAACTGCTTCGATAACTATATTTAAATCATCTTCTTTAAAAGTTGCCCCCGCCGGACTAATAATACCCACTCCGTCCCCTGTTTGTAGATGTGGCGGTTTAATTAGAGGAAAATTAGCACTAACAACTTTTCTGGGAATTAGGGAAAAACTAACAGCAGTTAGAGCGGAATTAATGAGAAATTGACGACGCTTCATTCTGATAGTTGTTAGAGAAATTGCAAGGGAAGCAAGAATTTAGGGATTACTGCTCAGAAAAAAAGTTTTCACAATTGCCCCAGCTAAGAGAACAATTAATGCCCAAACCTGATATTTTTGGTTTCCTTCTAATGAGTTTAGTCGATTTTCTATTCCCTCAACTTTTCCCGTTAACACCGCTTGCCCTATCTTTAAATCCGTCACATCTTTTTGTAAAGAATCGATTTTTCCCTCAATCCGCGTCAAGATAGTTCCTAGGGAATAAGTAACCGTTTCCTGAGATTGATTCATTTGTTCAAGACCTTTTAGTTAATTTTTGCCCTAGAAAAGCCATTATGCTTCCGCTTTTGCCATATCGCGAATGATATCGCCGCGGGTGATAATACCAATTACTTTGTGGGTTTCTTGCTCAATCACCGGTAAACGACGCACATGACGATCATACATTAATGAGGCCGCTTCTTTCAAAGGGCGATCAGCTGTGATACTAATAGGTTTATCGGTCATTACTTCTCCCACGGTTTGACCGAGAGCTTTATGGAGTAATTTCTCGTGACGGCTAGGATTTTGCAGATAGATGACGCTATCGAGGAGCATAATGTAAGGGGGAGCTTCTACTCCCGTTTCTTGCCACATAAGGTCAGTTTCGGAGATAACCCCAATCAGTCGCATATTGTCATCCACCACGGGTAAACCACTAAACCGCTTTTCGGCCAAAATCTTCACTGCTTCGGACAGAGAAGTGTTAGCGGTGACGGTGATGGGATTGGGAGTCATGATATCGGCAACTGTTTTCGTCATCTTAGCGACCTGCGACAATAATGCTTTGTCTCTCCATCTTATCATTAGGGTAATCAGTCACCGCTTAATTATGACTATTCTTCAATCTTCAGGCAAGAAAATGTTCTAACATAAAAAGGAAATGGGATATTAATTTAGTTAGTTGACAAGGAAAAAGAAAAATGATCGCTCAACCTCAATACCCAGAAAGAATGACCCCAGAAGAGTATCTAGAATGGGAAGCTACACAGGAAGGTCGCCATGAATACATTGATGGGGAAATTATCGCCATGACTGGGGGTAGTCTGCCCCATAATGATATTACCTTGAATTTTTACAGAACTTTATATTCTCATCTCCGTCCGCGAGGCTGTCGAGTCAATGTATCTGATGCAAAAGTACAAGCTAATAATAGTCGTTATTTTTATCCCGATTTGGTGATTAGTTGCGATTTTAGGGATAGAGAATCTCGTAATTTTATCCAACATCCACAAGTGATTATTGAAGTGCTTTCCCCCAGCACAGGAAACTATGATCGCACTAAAAAGTTACAATATTATCGTCAGATTGCTAGTTTACAAGAATACGTTTTAGTCGATCCCGAATCGATCAGTGTTGAGGTTTATCGTCGCGGTGAAGATAAAATTTGGTTTTACTGCGCTTATAGTCAAGGGGAAGAAATTATTCTATCTAGTCTCGATTTTCACTGTGCGATCGAGTTAATCTATGAAGGGATAAGTTTCGATTAAAGAAAGTTTACAAACAGGTCAAACATTCCTAAACTTAAAATAAATGCGTCCCGATTGTTTCGATAAATTCTATGTTACCGCCCCTATTAGTTCTTGATCCCTTGTTAGAAAACTGGTTACGAGAAGATCTCGGTAGAGGCGATCGCACCACCCAAGCAATTTTCTTCGGTCATGCTAAAATCGGTCAAGCTAGTTGGATTGCTAAGGAAGCGGGAGTTATTGCCGGTTTACCCGTAGCTGAACGCGTTTTTCAACTGCTTAACCCCACTATTCACTTTACCCCCACCGTTGCCGAGGGGGAATTCTGCCCCAAGTCTAAAGTTATTGCCGAGATAGAAGGTTCCTTCGATGCGTTGTTAATTGGGGAAAGAGTCGCTTTAAATCTTGCCATGCGCTTGAGTGGAATTGCTAGTGCCACTCGTCAGTATGTGGAGAAAATTGCCGATTTACCGACAAGATTAGTTGATACCCGCAAAACTACCCCCGGATTGCGAATTTTAGAAAAATATGCCTCCGGTATCGGTGGCGCTATTAACCATCGTTTGGGGTTAGATGATGCAATTATGATTAAAGATAATCATATTCAAGCAGCGGGCAGCATTGAGGAAGCAGTGCGTCGTGTACGGCAAAATATGCCCTATCCTCTCACAATTGAGGTAGAAACCAGCCAATTAGAAGAAGTGAATCAGGCCCTGCAGCAGCAAGTAGAGATCATTATGTTAGATAATATGGATTTAGAGATGATGCAAACTGCTGTGGAGATGATCCGCAATTTTAATAGTAAAACCAAAATAGAAGCATCGGGAAATATTACCCTCGATCGCATTCGCAACGTGGCCGAAACAGGAGTAGATTATATTTCTACTAGCGCCCCAATTACCCGTTCTACTTGGTTAGATATTAGTATGAGAATTGATTAATAGGCTATATCAGTAATCAGTAAACAGTAATCAGTGAACTTAAAACGGTTCTTCGGTTTGTGTTATGCAATAGACGGGGGTTATAAGGGATAAAACCCTTATAGAGAAAGACCTTAGGCAATTTTTGTCATGGGATTTTTAAGGTGAAACTTTCTGCTAAAATTGGGCGTTACTTTCGATTCTATCACTCAATCCCAGCTTTTGGGGGGTTCTACCCCCCAAACCCCCCGTTGGGGGCGTGGCGCCGCCCCCAAACCCCCCGCGCATTAGGTTAACTGTGAGATGCTTACACGCGATTGTTGATATTTTTGTACTAATTTAAGAGTCACTGATCATTGCTGATTGTCGGTATTTCCGCAAATGTGGGATGTACCCATAACTGATAACTTACCCACTGATAATTGATAACTGACTCCTAACTCCTATCTATTCTAACCTCGATCGCATCGCCAATATTTAGGTGTAATTGCTTTTGGGCGCTCCCACTATTGACGGCAATTTCTAACCCCCCGTGACTACCGATAAAAGCGACTATTTCCCCCCAAGGAACATCACTGTAGGTGTTTTTTGCGGGGATAATTTTTTGTCCTAACTGCACTGACCAATTTTTTCTCTCTAGAAGATAATCGGGAATATTGCTGATTAAATTGCCGAAAATGTCAATATATTGAATTTGACCCCTAATTTTATCTTCCTCGATCTGGGGAACAGCGATCGCTAATTGTTGCAAGCTATCGGGATCAATAATCTCACCTAACATTTCTAGGGGTACTCCCCGGGCCAAATAAGCGGCCACAGCAGCAAAAATATCCCGACCGTGAAAAGTAGTGCTAGGGTTAGGGGTGCGCCAATAGGAAGAATTATTGAGATTAACGGCAGATATAGCGGGAGATTGACTTAAAATGCCACTAAATAAACCATTATCTGGCCCGACTAAATAACCACCGGCAAAACGAATCCCTACCCCACGTCTTTTGCTTCCTACCCCTGGATCTATAACTGCTAGATGAATAGTGCCTTGGGGAAAATATTGATAGGCATTCAGGAGGATAAAACGACCAGCGTAGAGGTCTTGGGGCGAAATTTGATGATTCAGATCGATCGTGCGAGCATGGGGGGCAATTCCTGCGATTACTCCCTTGATCATGCCCACATAACCGTCCCGTAGTCCAAAATCGCTAGTAAGGGTTATTAGTGCCTGTTCCGTCATCGACTTGTCCCTAGGGTTGCCAACGCCGTTAATAAATCTTAACGCCAAATTCAGTAACTAAAGATACAGTTTACCAAGGAGAATGTTATGATTTAGATATAAGGTAAGTTAAGTCGCTCAAAAGTCTGTCCACCATGAACAAAAATCGTCAGCAAGTCCTAACACAAGCCGCCGTCGCTCATAGGGAAACACTCCGCAGAAATTTACAACACCGACTGGAAGTGGCTAGAGCGCAGGGAAATGAAGCTTTAGTGCGTCAATTGGAAGCAGAGGCGGCCTATTTGCACCTTCGTTAGATTTAATCGGTGTTTAGTCATAGTCTAGTTGTCGGTTTCTAGTGATCGGTATGCCGATCACTTTTTTTTGGGTGAATTTTTTTTTAATTGCTGATATCTTAACTGGCAATCCCTAAAATAGAAGGAACAGCAGTGTAGAGATCAAATAATTATGGCTTTTTTTCGGCAATATATCGCCCCGCTCCTGACTATCTTAGTGTTTTTAGTTGCTCTGGTTGCCACCGGCATCCGGATTTTTTTACCGGCAGATTTAGCGGCACCCGCTCCGATCGAGCCATCCCTGGGCATAATTTTCTTTTATCCTTGGCATGGCTAACCTTCCCGAAGATTATCGGCTGCGACTGGGCAAAATGGGCGATCGCTATCTACTCATTAATTTTCTCACCCGCACCTATCAAGAATTTTTTCCCGAACAAAAAAACCTCTCCCATCTAGCTGATACAGTCAGACAGTTTTTTTGCCTCGATACTCCCCTGTGGATCGTCGAAGGACAACAAACGGCGATCGCTTGTCTCTGGATGGGGAGCGCCGTCGATCAGGTTACTGGCGATCGCTATGGTCATATTTTCCTAATTTACGTCGATCCCCAGCATCGTCGCCAGGGTATCGCCACCGCACTAATCGATAGAGCTAAGGATTGGGCAAAAAGTCGCGGACAAACCCGCATCGGTTTACAAGTCTTCGTCAATAACGACAATGCTCTCAATCTCTACCAAAATCTCGGCTTTAAAACTCGCTCTTTACTGATGTTAAAAAATATTTAGAAACTGTTAGGAGTCAGGAGATAGGAGTCGGTCGTCAGGAGATTATTTTATTTATTCTCCCCACTTCCCCACACCCCACACCCTGCCCCTAGGAAAAACTTTTTGCCGCAAACCCTAATTATTCTCGATCGAGCGACAAAGGTTAAAATTTGGGAAACACTGGAATACACTGGCAGTCAACGTGGATAAAAACACGCTATTTTAATAACCTATACTAATCTAATCGCGCTTTAGGAGTCAGCAGTTTTCATGGATTCCGTGATCACCCTCCAATGTCAAAACTTAACCTGTCTATCCCCGAACGCTCTCACTAATAGATTCTGTGAAAAATGCGGTACACCTTTAGTTAAGCGCCATTTATGGATGATGGGTGATTGGGTGAGAACCTATTATCGTGTTGGCGAGCTAATTGATAATCGTTATTTAGTCAAACAACCACAAATTGTTCTTGATACTAAACCCGCTCAAGCACCCCAAGCGCCGGACGAACCTCCTAGCTGGCTCTCCTTTTACCTAAAATTGTTACCCTTCCATCTCCACATTCCCCAAGTCTATGGCTATATTCCCAGTCCCGATGAACGCTTAAATATGGACATCTGGCTGTTGGAATACGGTACTATTCCCCTCGATGAAACGGGAGAATTAATTTATCCGGAACTATTGCCCACTCTGGCCGAGGTTTGGTCGCAAGCTTCCGATTTAAGGCAAATTCACTGGTTATGGCAAATGGCCAAACTCTGGCATCCCCTCCAGAAAAAAGCTGTGGTCTCTAGTCTGCTCAACCCTTCTCTGACGAGAGTGAATAATCAGCTGCTGCAATTGCTAGAATTAAGCAAAGACGAGGCCGCCGCTCCCAATTTAAAAGATTTAGGGGCTTTCTGGTCCGGTCTGATCCCGACGGCAGCCGCTAATATTCAAGATTTTCTCGCATCCCTGACCCAAGAGCTAGAATCCGGCGATCTCGATCGCCCGGAATCCCTGATCGCTATCCTCGATTATGCACTACAGCACTACGGTGGAGGTCAAGAACGCACCTATGAGATTTTTACCTGCACCGATACCGGTCCGCTGCGGGAACACAACGAGGATGCCTGTTATCCCCCAGCTGATCAGGCCATAACCCTCGCTCATGGTCAAAATCCCCTGGCGATTGTCTGTGATGGCATCGGCGGTCAGGAAGGGGGCGAAATCGCTGCTCAATTGGCGATCAAAACCCTCTCTAGGGAAATTAATCGCAGTCCCACCACTGATATTGAAGTCTATCCCGATAGTCACAGTCTTGTCCTCGAACAGGCGATTCGTGTCACCAATGATCTGATCAGTCAACGCAATGATCAGGAGTCAAGACAAGAGCGTCAGCGCATGGGTACGACTCTAGTCATGGCTTTTGCCCAGGCCCAGGAAATGTACGTTGCCCATGTGGGGGATTCCCGCATCTATTGGATTACTGCCCACAGTTGTCATCAAGTGACGGTGGATGATGATCTCGCTTCCAGGGAAGTGAAATTAGGCTATCTCCTCTATCGTGATGCCATACAGTATCCCAACGCCGGGGCCTTGGTGCAAGCTTTGGGCATGGGTGGCGCCAATAATCTCCATCCCACCGTTCAGAGGTTGATTGTTGATCAAGATTGCGTTTTTCTCCTCTGTTCCGATGGTTTAAGTGATTATGATCGGGTAGAACAATACTGGGACAGTGAAATTCTGCCTCTTTTGCGAGGAGAGAAAACCGTGACGGCCGTGGGGGAAAGTTTATTACAACTAGCTAACCAGAAAAACGGTCACGATAACTCCACCATCGCCCTAGTTTATTGTCGGGTAGTTCCTGCGGCTGAAACTGTCAGGCCTTTAGTTTATGCTGAGGTCAAAGAACGAATTATTCCCCATCTTAATGACCAAGATTTTGATTACAGCGGGGACACCGACCCCGGAGAAGAAGTGGTGACGGCAATACCCACTCCCCCCCCTGCATCTTCTTCGGTTTCTAGTCGTACTTTTCCCCCCGCGCTCACTAGGGTTTCACCCCTAGTCGTAGTAGCGGTCGCTGTCGGTGTTCTCGGTTTGCTGGCTGCGATCGCTTGGCAATTCTTGAGTCCTCATCCCGCTTCCAATCCATCGATTTCTCCCACACCCGTCACCGGTCCGATTCCCACGACCGGGACGACACCTACCGCACCTGTCACCAGTCCCACTCCCCCCAATCCCTAATTCCCACTTCCCCACTTCCCTATATGTGGCTGACGGTTAACTGGCTTGTCGAGGGTTGCCTGAGCGAGTTAAGATAAAATGCCTGATTAACTGCCGAGTCTATCATATATGGTTGATGCTGCGACGTTCCCCTCCGACACCTCCGCGATCATTGATGCCTTTGAAACGCCTCTAGAGTTTAACTTTCAACTGCCGGATCCCGAAGATGAAACCATCCAAGATCATGATTTTCAGCAGCAACTGGATTCTTTTTGGCAAGTCTGCGATCGCTTTGATTTGCAAACGGAAATCTGGCGGGGGCGAATTTTGCGAGCTATTCGCGACCGGGAGAAGCAAGGCGGTGATAGTCGCGGTACGGGCTTTTTAAACTGGTTAAAACAGCGAGAAATCACTAAAAGTCAAGCTTATGCTCTGATTCAATTGGCTAATAGTGCCGATACTCTCCTAGCAGAAGGACAACTGGATCCCGATAGTATCAATAATTTTAGTAAACGCGCCTTCGTGGAAACGGCCAAATCTGCCCCCGAAATTCAAAAATTAGTCAGTGATGCGGCCCGACAAGGGGAGAGAATTACCCGTCGGGAGGTGAAGCAATTGGCCGATGAATGGACGGCGATGAGTTCAGATTTACTACCCGATGAAGTGAAGGAAAAAGCCAGCGACGGCAGTTTACCAGCGCGTCATCTCGCCCCCTTAGTGAAAGAATTAGAAAAGTTACCCGATAGTCATATCGACACTCTCCGTCAAGAAATCGCCGCTAATCCCGATGTAGATACGGTAAAACTAATCACCTCGGAAGCACGCAGTTTAGCCAAATATCTCGATGCGGCGGCCCAAGTGCAAACTCTCCGACGGGGTAATTTAGATATTGAAATGGCTCTAGAAGAAGCTTTGCGCGTCGATTGTCTAAATACGGCGGCGGATCTGGTTAAACAAGCCACACAATTAGAGCAAGCTGTAGCTAAACTTTATACTACTTGGAAACGTTTGGGTAGTTTGTCCGATCGCCTCTATGTGGATACGGGAGCAAGTAATCCCCATCTGCGATCGATGTTAACCTGTTTGGAAAGTTTAACCAGTGAAGTGATCGAAGTGGAACTGGATGAAGGTGGGCAAAAAATGGTACGTTTACGCATTATCAGCGATGGGGGAAGTTAGATGCTTTGTTGGTGGTTGGGGTTTTAGGGTGTTGGGGTTTTAGGGTGTTAGGGTGTTAGGGTTTTAGGGTGTTAGGGTGTTAGGGTTTTAGGGTTTTAGCTGAAATTCCCCATTTCCCCACTTCCCCACTTCCCCACTTCCCCACTTCCCCACTTCCCCAACTCCCACTTCCTAACCCCTAACGGCTTGCTGCTATAATCTCTGAATATCGTCAACTTTTATGAAAACTTATTAACAGATACTTGACTTTATGCTAAAAATCAAGGAAAAAAAACCAATAATTAGCATCGGTTCTATAACTGCGGCGATCTTGCTCAGTTTAACCCTAATTCCTGCCGCTATGGCCAAGGATGTCCTTCTGAGAGTGGGCATTGTCCAACGTTTTGGCGATGAAGCCAAGGACAAATTAACCCTCAGTAGTACCAGTGGTGATAATCTCACCCTGCGCGTGGTGGGAGAAGATGGCCAATCCCAAACCCTGCAAACCAATCGCCTACAATTAGAAGTTATCCCCCGTCCCCTCGCTTCTCCCATCCTCCAAGAAAAAGTCATTTTGAGCGACCACGCCACCTTTGAAACCGCCGAAAATAGTGCCAAAAATTGGGCAAAAATGGGCATTAAAGTGGAAATTACCCAACCCGGACGCTGGCAGGTTTGGGCAAAGCGAGAAGTTTATGAAAATCCCCTAGTGCGACGTTGGTTGCTGACCAGTTTGCAAGCCAAAGGCTACAATCAACCCTATATTAATAGTGTTTTACTCAAAGAAAAGCCGCAAGTTTCTTTCCTGATCAACGGGGTGCGCTATTTTCCCAAAGAATTAGAAATCGAGAGCCAAAAAAACCTGATTCAAGTCACCCATAGCCCCGATCAGGTACGTTTGTACGGGGGAACCATGCGCCTACAGCCCAACGCCTACGGCACTTTTAGCCTAGTTAATAACGTTCCCCTCGAAACCTACCTGCGCGGGGTTGTCCCCCACGAAATCGGTCATGATGCCCCGGAAAGTGCCACCCGGGCGCAAACTATTATCGCCCGTACCTACGCCCTCCGCAATCTCCGCCGTTTTCAAGCCGATAATTACGAACTCTGTGCCGATACCCATTGTCAAGTTTATTATGGATTGACGGGAACTAATCCTCGGGCTGATCAAGCGATCGCGGCCACACGGGGCCTAGTTTTAACCTACCAAAATGAGTTAGTGGATGCCCTTTATTCCTCCACCACCGGAGGAATAACTGCCCTCTTTAGTGATGTTTGGGATGGGGAAGAAAGGCCTTATCTCCGGGCAGTGGTGGACTCCCCTAATCGAGTCTGGGATCTCTCGAAACAATCTCTCGCTAATGAGACAACTTTTCGCCAGTTTATTAATCTTAAAGATGGTTTCAATGAGACGGGGCGACGGGTTTTTCGCTGGCAAAAACAAGCTTCTTTAGCTGATTTGAGTCAAGACCTAGAAACCTATCTAAAACGCAGAAAACATCCCCTTGCCGACTTCCAGAAAATCCAATGGATGGAAGTGACTAAGCGCTCTCCTTCCGGTCGGATTCTGACTATAACCATTCAAACCGATAAGGGGATTTTGGAACTGCATAAAAATGAGGTGCGTAGTGCTTTGGAACCGCCTCGCAGTACCCTATTCTACATCGATCCTATCTACGATACCAATCGACAGATCCAGGGTTATAATTTTATTGGTGGTGGTTTCGGCCACGGGGTGGGATTAAGTCAATTTGGTTCCTATAATTTAGCTCGTTTGGGTTGGTCTCCCGAACAAATTCTCGCTTTCTATTATCCCGGCACCACCATCCAACCTCTCAATAATTCGATTATCTTTTGGCGAGGAAATTAAGCAGTGATCAGTGATCAGTGATCAGTTATCAGTTATCAGGGATATCAGGAGAAAAAAGCTGACGGCTAACGGCTAAAAAATCGCCTTCATCTATTTGACTAAATTCTACATCGGTAAACGCTGAATATCTCGGTTAGAACCAATCACCACCATGGCTAAATCCTTGTATAATCTTTCTTGGGGATTGGGGTTAATCTTGAATTTTTCCGCATTACCGACAGCGACAATATTTAAGCCATAACGATTACGAATTTCTAACTCTGCTAGGGTTTTACCGTGAAAAGCTTCTGGGACTTTTAACTCGACAATACTATGTTCGGGATCTAGATCAAATCGTTCTAAAATTGATGGTCTAGTTAAACGGTGCGCTAACTCACAACCAGCATCGTATTCGGGAAAAACTACTAAATCTGCACCAACTTTTTTGAGTAATTTTCCATGAATCTCTGTGGAAGCTTTAGCGGCGACAAAATTAACCCCTGCTTCCTTACAATTGAGAGTAGTAATGATACTTTCTTCCACGTATTTACCAATAGCGACAATCACCGTATCGGTTTCAAAAATTCCCGCTTCTCGCAGAGCGTTAGGTTTGGTAGAATCAAGCTCGATCGCATTATCTACTATCCGATCAGATAGTGCTTGTGCTACTAATCCTTCCTCAATATCTGTCCCTACCACCTGATAACCTTGTTTGCGTAAGGTTTCACAGACGGCGCGCCCAAATCTGCCTAATCCGATGACGGCAAATTGACGATTTTGGGGACGCATACTACTAAAAAATTTAATTGATTGCATAAGAAGTTAAACTGTTACGCATTTAAAATGCTAGTGTCAATAAGTACCGGTAACTGATAACTGATATTAATTATCCCACTAAAAGGTTTTCTTCGGGGTAATTAATAACTGTTGGTTTCGGATCGCCGATAATAGCCGCTATTAAAAGTATAACTCCTACACGTCCCAGATACATCATAAAAACGATAATTAACTTAGAAATCGGCGATAAAGCGGCGGTTATACCCATAGATAAGCCGACAGTTCCAAAGGCAGAAACTACCTCAAAAAACAGTTGAATCATTTTAAAATCTGTCTCCACCAATGAGATAGCTAGGGTGGAGATAATAATCGCTATCACTGAACCAAAAACCACCGCCATTGACTTTAAAATTAACGGCATAGGAATGCGTCTTTGATAGAGAGTCACTTCTTCATGTCCCCGTAAAACTGAGCGAGTACAGTTATATAAAATCCTAAAAGTTGTGGTTTTAATACCTCCCCCTGTACCGCTAGGACTGGCTCCTATAAACATCAAAGCCATGGTAATTAATAAACCTTCTACGGAAATTTTACCAATATCAATGGTATTAAATCCTGCTGTTCTCGATGTTACCGATTGGAACCAAGCAGCCAGCAATTTATCTTTAAGTGATAAATTAGCCAAAGTGTCACCATTTCCCTGTTCAGTAAATAGGAAAGCCACGGTTCCTATCACTAACAAAAATATAGTTGTACTGATAGCAACTTTATAGTTAAGAGAAAAAACAAAGCCTTTTCTTTTATATTGAAAGCGCTGAATAACCCAAGCGTAAAACTCGATAATTACCTGATAACCGATACCTCCAAAAATGATTAATCCTGTGATAGATAGGTTAATAATAATTGAAGACTGATAGGACATCAAATTATCTTTAAACAAGCCAAAACCCGCATTATTCCAAGCACTAATACTATGAAATAAAGACAACCACACCGCATATCTAAAATCATACTTTTGGGCGAAGACAGTTAACATAACCAAAGTTGCTGTTAACTCAAAAACTAAAGTAGTAGCAATCACTGATTTCATTAAACTTTGACTACCTTGTAGGAAAGGTCGATCAAAAGATTCCTGAATCGCTAACTTCTGTCTCAGGTCAAATTTTCGCCCAATTAATAACATTAAAAAAGTGGTCGTGGTCATATATCCCAGTCCACCTACTTGAATTAATAAAGCGATAAATAATTGACCCCAAAAAGAAAAATAAGTCCCCGTATCTACTACTGCTAAACCCGTGACACAGACAGCAGAAGTGGAGGTAAAGAGGGCAACAATTGGATCATTCCAAGTGCCGCTAGTGGTAGAAACAGGCAACATCAACAGGGAAGTTCCCGCTAAAATTACCGCAATAAATCCCAAGCAAATTGTCCGGGCAATTGTCATATAAATTCCTTAGTGAAAGTAGCTAAGAGAAGATTGTTTTTGGGCTAACACTTCTTGATAAACTAACTGTAAGCGATCAATATTTTTGCTGAGAGTGTAAGAGTCTAAAACTCTTTGACGGGCTTTTTGACCTAAAATTGTGGTTAATTCGGGATGATCTCGTAATACAGGCAAGAGAGTTTTTAATTGGGTAATTAGTCCTTTAGTCTCTAGAACTATTCCCGCACCTTTTAACACTTCCCCATCAGCACCCACATCGGTGGCCATACAAGCAATACCGCAGGCCATCGCTTCTAATAAAGAAATCGATAAACCTTCCACTAATGAGGGCAAAATAAAGCCGTCAACCCCGCGCAAAATTTCAATTCGTTTATTTTCATCGCCGATAAAACCTAACCAGATAATCCCATCTTCTTCCCCATAAAAAGGTTTCAGGGAAGGAGTTAAAGGACCATCGCCAACAATGAGCAGTTTGCATCTATCTCCTAAATTGGGTTTTTTCCAAGCTTTCAATAAAGATTCTACATTTTTCTCTGGCATGATCCGACCGAGATAAACAAATAAACAATCGGCATTGTATTGAGCTTTAATATTCGATGGTCCTGGACAATACTTATTAACATCAACCCCATTGGGAATAATTGCTAATTTTTCTTCGGGAACTCCCAATTTAACCAAAAAATCCCGTTGAGAGGTGGAAAAAATAATTACCTTATCGTAATTAGCTAAAAAAGGGGCGTGTAGTTGGTAGGTTAATAATTGGGTACTGGAGATGAGATTGCGAATTTTACTATCAAAAGCCGGGTGAAAAGTCGCCACCAGAGGCAAATCTAAAGACTCACAAATTTCTGGTAGCAGAAAATCGAGGGGAGACAGGGGTAAGGACGCATGAACTAGATCGGGTTTCAGTTCCCTGAGTTTATCCTGTAGAACCCGACTCGATTTCAGGGTGGGAATAGTATAGACTTGGGAACTATAGAGACGTGGCAGGGTGATTTCGTCGTAAAAGTCCGGCCAATCGCTTACGGTGGGTTTTTCGGAAGAAAAATGCAGAAAACTGACTTGATAATCTCGATCGAGCAGAGAATTAGTCACTTCTCGCCCATAGGTAACGTTACCGCAAAAAGGAGATTTTTTTCCTAACCAGGCAATGTGCATTCAGATTCTCTTAAGAAAAAGTTAATTTAGCCAAATATTAGCTTACTAAATTAGCTGTAAAATTAAAAGCTAATAGAGTACCTCAGCAAAATTAATTACTCATCTAAGTCCTCAGCTAAAAATTGCCTTTTGCAAGAGTGCCTATCTCATAGTTAAAATTCTCGGCTTTTTACTGATTGGCCGAGGACTTGCGACGACGACAGCGTTCTGAACAGTATTTGACCTCATGCCAACAATTTTGCCACTTTTTGCGCCAAGTAAAGGATAAACCGCAAACGGGACAAATTTTACTGGGAAGATCGGACTTCGAGGGCTGACGTGCCATGATTAAAATTAAAAAGTCAAAAACTGCGCCTTATCTATGAGTGTAGATGAAAATAATCAGAGTTCCCCACTCGATCGCCTGAGAATTATTTTAGTTGAACCAGCTGGAGCCTTAAATGTGGGTTCCACTGCCAGAATTATGCGGAATATGGGCTTAAGTCGCTTAATTATCGTCAATCCTGCCTGTGATATCCTTGCAGAAGAAGCGCGACGCATGGCAGTACACGGGATTGAAGTCCTAGAAAACTGTTCACAGGTAGCCACCCTTGGGGAAGCTTTGCAGGGTTGTCATCGCATCATTGCCACCACCTCGAAACCCCGTCACCTGAATACTCCCCTGGAAACACCCCGGACCGCCTTACCCTGGTTACTCACCCCTAACCTGGAATCGGCCCTAATTTTCGGGCCAGAAGACCGGGGTTTAAGTAACAGCGAACTTAACCACGCCCAGCGTTTTGTCGGTATTCCCGCTAATCCTCAATATTCCTCCCTCAATCTCGCCCAAGCGGTGGCGGTTTGCTCCTACGAACTGTACCAAATGGCGACGGAAAATAGGCTCGAACCCCCGTTAGAAACGCCCCCTAATGCCACTTTTGAGGCTCTAGAAGGCTATTATCAGCACTTAGAGAGCTTTTTGCTCAAAATTGGCTATCTTTACCCCCACACCGCCGCCGCTAGGATGGAGAAATTCCGGCAATTTTATCATCGGGCCCGTCCCACGGTGGAGGAATTAGCCCTGCTGCGGGGTATTATCGGTCATATTGAAAGTATCGGGCAACTTTTTCTCGGTCTTGATAGTCTCAAGGGCAAGAAAAAAAATTCTCCTAGCGATCGATAATAAATCTGGATACTCTTGAGGAAAACCGTGACTCGTCAAGTAACTCGTCGTCCCACTAAAGTCCCATCAGACCCTAAGTCCCCTAGGTCCATGGACTCAAACAATAAAAAAAGGTCTGTACCCGTTAAAAAGTCGAAAAAACAACGTAAACCTAACCTAATCGCTTCTTTTCTCCTTCAGGTTCTTCGCTTCTCTATCCTTGGTGTCGGTTTAGGCGCGATCGCTGGTACGGTTTTAACGGTGGTGGATCCGAGCAAATTACCCCTACACCCAAAACCCACCGCTACTAATTCCCCGACTCCCAAACCAGTCACCCCAAAACCGACCACCTTAGTTTTAAACGAAAATCTCAGCAGCCTCAACCAGAAATTACAGGCTTTAGCGGTCAAATATCCGAAATTACAGGCTGGAGCTTTATTTATTGACCTTGATAACGGTGCTTACGCTAATTTTCGCGGAGATACTATTTTTTCCGCCGCTAGTACGATTAAAATCCCGATTCTGGTCGCCTTTTTTGAAGATGTGGATGCGGGGAAAATTCGTCTCGATGAAACCCTTGTGGCCAGTAAGGATGTCCTGGCCAGTGGGTCCGGGGATATGCAGTATCTAGGAGTGAATAAAACCTATACTGCCCTAGAAACCGCCACTAAAATGAACGTAATTAGCGATAATACCGCTACTAATATGTTAATTAAGCGCATGGGCGGCAAAAAGGCTCTTAATCAGCGTTTTCAAGCTTGGGGTTTGACCAGTACGGTAATTAACAACCCTTTACCAGACTTGGAAGGAACTAATACCACAAGTCCGAGAGATTTGGTGACAATCTTAGGAAAAGTTAATCAAGGGGAATTACTCAGTTTACGTTCCCGCGATCGTCTATTAAATATTATGCAAGAAACGCGCACTCGAACCCTGCTGCCCCAAGGTATCGAGAAATCCGCCGATATTGCCCATAAAACCGGTGATATTGGCTCAATGTTAGCGGATGCGGGGATTATTGATATGCCCAACGGAAAACGCTATCTGGGAGCAGTGATGGTGAAACGTCCCCACAATGATAGTAACGCTAGGACTCTGATTCAACAAATATCGCGCACGGCCTACCAACACTTTAAATGGTATCAAACTCAACCCGCAGCCAAACCGCAACCAGTCGCCAAGTCTTCTCCCTCTCCTAGTCCGGTCGTTATTCCTAGTCCGGGTAATTAGCCCCTAGGTTAAATTATTGGCTAAAAGACGGGCCAATTGTTCGGCATTTGCCCGGGGGGAAAGACGAGGGAGGATTTTCTCCCCCGTGGCTAGTTTTTGACAGAGGACGGGGATTTCGTACTGATAAGCGTTAAACCAATCCTCTCGACTGGTAATGTCCCTAATTTCTAACTGCCAGTCCGGTTGACGGATTTTTTCTAGTTTTTCTAGCAACCCTTCGCAAAGATGACAGTCCGGTTTACTGTATAAAATTAGTTCTATGGTAGTCATAACTATTTATGTTCATTACCTCCACGATTAGTCTCTCATCAACAATTCTACAAACTCCCACACCCACACCGACTTTAAATAATAACTTAGTTAATTCAGGTTCTCAAGATCTAGTCTATATCGGTGTGTTTATTCTGGCAATCACCCTAGTCATGGTTATTGGTATTATCAATAAAAAAATTGAATATGCTCTCATTTTTGCCGCCACTCTCACTGTTATTTTAATTGCTTTCTTCTGGTTTTTATAAGTCCTTCAACGAAGGAAATTGAGGGCAAACCCTCCTTAATAAAGATTAACGGCTCTCGTTGATTCACCTTCACCGAATTGTTAAGTAATTCGAGTTCAGACTTGACAAAAATCTCCTTAAGACCGAGCGGAAGATTAAGGAGTGCATCCCACTTATGCAGAAATACCGACAATTAGCAATTATCAGGGACTCTTAAATTAGTACAAAAATATGAACAATCGCGTGTAAGCATCTCACCGAAAAACTAATGCGCTCCGGGGTTTGGGTCCCAACGGGGGGTTTGGGTAGGGTTGATTCATGAATCAACCCTACTATGAATCAACCCTACCCAAAAGCTTGGATTGAGTGATAAAACCGAAAGTAACGCCCAATTTTAGCAGAAAGTTTCCCGCCAAGCAAAACGATCAAAGTTATAATATAATTGTATTGATTGTCGCTTGTTGCTAGAATCACCCCAAATTGACTCAATGGGTTTATAAACGATGACAACCCTAGATATTGCTACTGATATTGTCTGTCCTCCCACCGATTTATGGAGTGATGAACCACCCGTGGAAAGTGATCTGCATTTACAACAAATTATTTTATTATTATCTTGTCTTGATTGGCTCTGGCAAGATAGAAACGATTACTATGCTTCGGGTAATTTGACTATTTATTACAACGAAAGACAACTGAAACAGCGAGATTTTTGTGGACCAGATTTTTTCGTGGTTTTAGATACAGAGAAACGTCCCCGGAAAAGTTGGGTTGTCTGGGGAGAAGGGGGTAAATATCCCAATGTAATCATCGAAATTCTCTCCGATTCCACCGCTAATGTGGACAGAAAAGCCAAAAAGGAACTATATCAGCATACTTTCCGGACTCCTGAATATTTTTGGTTTGATCCCAATACCTTAGAATGGCAAGGATTCAGTTTAATCGAGGGACAATACCAACCGATTACCCCCAATGAAAACGGTTATTTATGGAGTAAGCAACTGGGATTATATTTAGGAATTTTTGCCAATAAATTACGCTATTTCACCGAATCAGGTGAATTGGTTCCCACCCCTCAAGAGTCGGCCCGACAGGAAAGATTAGCCAAAGAACAGGAAAGATTAGCCAAAGAACAGGAAAGATTAGCCAAAGAAAGAGAACAACAACGGGCAGAAAAATTAGCCCAAAAGCTGCGAGAATTGGGGATTAATCCCGATGAAATTGCTTAAATATCCTGTTGGGTGTGTTAGGGTGGAAACCATGGCGCAATTTTTCTTTAATTGCTAGGCATTAAAACGAGTAATCCGAAACTCTGATTCTAGCCTAGAAATCATGGCAAAATCTCCACACTGATGTTACAATAATGACCAAGGGCAACAATCTTCAAATATAATTAATGCCATGGTGCAAAAAATAGCTTTTTTTAATCATAAAGGTGGAGTGAGCAAAACTACAACCACTTTTAACCTTGGTTGGATGCTTGCTGACAAGGGCAAAAGAGTAATTATTGTCGATACTGATCCTCAATGTAACTTAACTGGTATGGCTTTGGCTAAAGAAAGTGAAGATAGGGAGGAAAGACTACAAGCAATCTATAATACTTACTCTAATATTAAAACAGCTTTAGCACCTGCTTTTGAGTCTCAACCGAGATTAATCGAAGCTGTGGACTGTATTCCTATTGATGGTCGTGATGACTTATTTTTACTGCCCGGTCATGTGGGGTTAGCTGAATATGAAGTTACCCTAGGTATTGCTCAAGAACTTAGTGGGTCAATTCAGGCTTTAAAAAATCTCCCCGGTGCGATTACATATTTATTAGACAAAACTGCCGAAAGATTTCAAGCTGACTATATTTTAATCGATATGAGTCCCAGTTTGGGGTCAATCAATCAAAATATACTGATGACCAGTAACTTTTTTATTGTGCCAACCACGCCAGATTTTTTCTCGGTTATGGCTATCGATTCTTTAACTAAAATCTTGCCTAAGTGGCACCAATGGGCTAAGGCAGCTAGTGCTTTACCAATTCTCAAAACCGCCAACTATCCCTTCCCCGAAGTTAACCTACATTTTTTGGGAACTATTGTTCAGAACTATCGAATCAGAGGTGGTCAAGAAACAAAAGCTTTTCAAAACTGGATTAACACAATCGAGGAAAATATTGGCAATAAAATGATTCCAGCCCTAGAAAAAAATGGCATGATGCTACCGAAATTTATCTACGAGAATAATGGTGTGCCAGCTTGCTGTACTCTAGTAAAAATTCCTAATTTTAATAGTCTTATTGCCTTATCTCAAGAGCATCAAACGCCCGTTTTTGCGCTAACTGCTGAACAATTAGGATGGCAAGGTACAGTGTTAGATCAAGCCCAAGAAAAACAACAAAAATTTAAAGATATTTTTTCTGACTTAGCAGACAAAGTTATCGGTCTTACCTCCGAGATTTATGCAGTTAGCAATTGAACAATTTCGCATTAGCATTGCCCGCGTTCGTGACTTAATCGCTATCCACAATTCCCTCAAATCTCAGACTACTCCCGCCCTAGATGTATCGGATATCCTCAGAGCCGCTTTAGTCCTGACTGTGAGCGCTTTAGATTATTATATTCACGAAGTGGTTACTCTAGGAATGCTAGAAATTTATCGAGGCCAACGTTCAGAACCTTCTGCCTTTTCTCGTTTTCAAGTCTCCTTGGATGGCGCACGACAAGAACGATTGATAGCTATTAGTATTAGCTCTTGGCTAGAGAACGAAATTCAACAAAACTACGGTTCTTTTTTTGGTCAAGAATCTCGCTCAATCTCCGAGGTACTACCAATGATTGAAAATCTCCTCACCAACAAACTTAATAGTAATTATTGGTTGGAAGCTGAAATTAGAGAAAACCTCAGCTATAAAAGCTTTCAACAACCGGACAAGATAGCGGATGCCATTAGATTAATTTCAGCCAAGAAATTGTGGGAAGAAGTGGCCAGCAAACTAAATAAACCAGCCAAAGATATTAAAAGCCAACTTAGCACAATTGTTGAGCGAAGGAACAAAATCGCCCATGAAGCTGATATAGACCCGAGTTATGGCATTGGTAGTCGCTGGAATATCGATGAAAATATGATTAATGATGCCGTTACCTTTATAGAACAGCTTGTTGAAAATATCCATCAGGTACTTGAGGACATCCACTAGCCGAAAATTTCCCCGGCAGTCCATCCATAAATACTTATGATTTCTCTGGGAATTATAACAATTATTAAATAATGTGTAGTTTTGTATACTGATGTCAAGAACTTAGCTACAATATCAAGTGGCGTAAGATATATAGAGATTAGCTAGTGAGTCGGCATCAAGACAGTCAAACTGACCGGAAACGAGAAGAAACACAGTTCACTCCTTACAGTGCAGAAGCGATCGCTCAACAATACCGTTACAAACCTTGGCAATTGTTCGGTCGCGCTTTCGTGATTACTTGGTCTTTAGGATTATTTCTCCTCAGTCTCCTCTGGGACAAATGGACAAAGCAAGAAGAAGCCAATAAATACCAGCGTGCCAGCGAACTTAGGCAAATTCTCACCCGTTTGGGTCCCACCTTCATCAAAGTCGGTCAAGCTCTCTCTACCCGCCCCGACCTCGTTCGCAAAGACTTTTTAGACGAATTAGTTAAACTGCAAGACCAACTTCCCCCCTTCGATAACGACATCGCTTTTGCCCTTATCGAGACAGAATTGGGAATGCCTGTAGAAAAAGCCTATCGAGAAATATCCCCCACCCCTGTGGCTGCCGCTAGTTTAGGACAGGTTTACAAAGCGATTCTACCCACCGGCGAAGAAGTAGCCGTTAAAGTGCAAAGACCGGGGCTGCGGGCGCTTTTAAGCCTCGATTTATACCTAATGCGCTGGGCTGCTCAAAAATTCGGTCGTTTATTACCCCTCAATCTGGGCCACGATCTCACCCTGATTGTTGATGAATTCGGCACCAAACTGTTTGAGGAAATCGACTATCAAAACGAAGGTCGCAACGCTGAAAAATTCGCCACCAACTTCCAAAATAACCCCGAAGTTAAAGTTCCCAGTATCTACTGGCGTTATAGTGGTCGCCGCGTCCTCACCCTAGAATGGATTGATGGCTATAAACTCACCGATACCGAGAATATCAAAGCTTTAGGATTAGACCCCAATAGTATCGTTAAAATCGGCGTAACCTCTGGATTACAGCAACTCCTCGAACACGGCTTTTTCCACGCTGATCCCCACCCGGGTAATCTTTTCGCCACCTTTGATGGTCGCATGGCCTATATCGATTTTGGCATGATGGACCAGTTAGAGGAGGAAACTAAAGAAACCCTCGCTAGTTGCGTCGTCGATTTAATTAACAAAGACTACGAAACCCTGGCCGCCAACTTTGTCAAACTGGGATTTTTAACCCCAGAAACGGATATAAAACCAATTATTCCGGCTCTAGAACGAGTTTTAGGCAATGCCATCGGTCAAAGGGTCGGTGACTTCAATTTCCGCACTATTACCGATGATTTCTCCGAATTGATGTACCAATATCCCTTCCGGATTCCCGCCAAATTCGCCCTGATTATTCGTTCCCTCGTCACTCAAGAAGGGGTGGCCCTTACCCTCGATCCTAACTTCAAAATCGTCCAAGTAGCCTATCCCTACGTCGCTAAACGTCTCCTGACAGGGGAATCGCCCCAACTACGGCGACGTTTACTCGATGTCCTGTTCAAAGACGGTAAATTCCAGTGGCAACGCCTAGAAAACATGATTACAATGGCTCGTTCGGAAAGTAACTTCGATTTACTGCCCACCGCGCAATTAGGCATCACTTTTCTTCTCTCGGAAGAAGGTCGTTATCTGCGTCGTCAATTGCTATTAGCTTTAACGGAAGATGACCGTCTCCATACTGCCGAAGTGCAACGTCTCTGGGGTTTAATTCAAGGAGAATTGCAACCGCGGCGACTCTTGGATGTGGCCATGAGCGCTTTTCGGGAATTATCGTCCCAAGGTGTGGCCGCTGTCCTTCCGCGAGAAACCAGTTCGCGTTAAAGTGTTTAAGGTCATCATCGCTTAATCACTTTTTCTATGGATTATTATTTTCTGCCCCAACCGCCCTATTTTCTAGTTTTTGCCGGTTTATTTATCGGTATTACCTGCGGGGCCGCTTTTGAAGCTAGTCTCAAGCAAGTGGTTAACAATTGGTATAAAAATAAGGGTTCAGACGATCAAAATCTCTTAAAATCTAGTTCCTTACAAATTCCTTTTATTGGTATTTGTGTAGGAATCTGTCTTTTCCTGGCCTCGGGATTAGATATATTTATTCTCAATGGTTGGGTTGCCTACGCTATCTCTCTACCCATGACTATCTTTATCGGTGGTTTGGTTTGGAGTCAGTTAGGGGAATTATTAGGCCAATTACAGCGCGGTGGTTCTAAAGAAATTGACCTCGATTATCGGGGATAACTTAGTAGGCAGCAAACATTTAGGACTAAGATAATAGGTGTTAGCAGATAGGAAATATCAACTCCCCCACAACTAACACCAAAACCCTAGTTATAAACAATTTCCCAGCTATTTTGTCCTGCGATTTTAGATGCAAAAACCTTTAGCATGGCATTGGCGATCGCTTCCTCTGCATCAACGCACTGGTTCCGAGGTTTTTGCCTGTTTATTCTCCCAAGATGCGATCGCTACTTTACTGGAAAGTCCCTATCCGAGTAATTCCCTCTCCCGTTACTCTCTTTGTGCTGGTTCCCCCCGTCAGTTTTGGACCCCCGCACTAGGGGAAATTTTGCCCTTTTTAAGCAGTTTACTCCCCCAAACCCGATGTGATCATCTTCCCGATCATCTTCCCTTCCATGGCGGTTGGTTGGGGTGGTTAGGCTATGATTTAGCTTGGGAGATAGAAAAATTACCGGACAGGAAAGCTGATACTCTCCCTTTTCCCGTCGCTTATTGGTATGAACCGGATAGTTTTGCCATTCTCGATCACCAAGCACAAATTCTCTGGTTAGCTGCCACTAAACCCGAAGATTTAGATAAATACGAACAATCTTTAACCACTAACCCCGATTTTGAGTTTATCGATCCTCATCCCTCTCCCTTAATCTTTTATACCTCTCAACTCGACTACGAAAAAGCTGTTAAAAAAGCCTTAGATTATATCAGAAAAGGCGAAATTTTTCAAGCAAATTTATCCCTAAGATTTCAAAGCACAACTAGGGCAAAAGGATGGCAAATTTATCGCAGTTTACAACAGATAAACCCTTCTCCTTTTGCCAGTTATTGGCGCACCCCTTGGGGAGAAATGATTAGTTGTTCTCCTGAAAGATTGGTAAAATTAGAAAGGGGAATAGCCAGCACTAGACCGATCGCTGGAACCCGTCCCCGGGGTAAAACCGAGGCACTCGATCGAGAATTGGCCGAGGAACTATTAACTAATAAAAAAGAACGGGCCGAGCATATTATGCTAGTGGATCTGGAACGCAATGATCTAGGTAGAGTTTGTGAATGGGGATCGGTTTATGTTGATGAATTACTGACGATAGAGCGTTATAGTCATGTTATGCACTTGGTCAGTAATGTTCAAGGAAAATTAGATAAAAACTATCATGCTGTTGATTTAATTAAAGCTCTTTTCCCCGGGGGAACAATTACCGGTTGTCCGAAAGTTCGTTGTCTAGAAATTATCGAAGAATTGGAACCAGTGCGACGCAATTTATTCTATGGTTCCTGTGGCTATATTGACCTACGGGGTCATTTAGATTTGAATATTCTCATCCGTACCCTATTAATGACTGCTCAAGGGAATTTAAACACCGTTTGGGGACAAGTGGGAGCGGGAATAGTTGCTGATAGCGACCCCGAAAAAGAATGGTTAGAATCCCTTCATAAAGCTGAGGCACAATTAATCGCTTTACGTTCTTTTTAATTTTTGATTTCCACAAACTAACCTATTATTGAATCGAAAACCGATCTTTTTACTTTTTACTTAATCTGCTATTTTGTAGGATAGCTTCCGATTTTGAACCCTATTCATGAATCAAATTACTATAGCAGTTACTTTTTTTCTTAGTTTAGTCTTGACCTCCCTTCCCTTTTTACTTTTGGGGACAGCCGTTTCCAGTTTTTTGCTGGTTTTCGTCAATAAACAGCGATTAGCGGCGATATTTCCCCGTAATCGAGTCTTAGGAGCGATCATTGGCAGTGCCATGGGATTAATCCTACCCGTCGGACAATACGGCACGATTCCCGTCGCTAGAAGATTCCTATTAGAGGGAGTACCCCCAGGGGTGGTGTTTAGCTTTCTCACCGCTGCACCTACCCTAAATATCGTCACTCTTTGGCTAACTTGGCAGACTTTCAGCTATTCTAGTATTTTCTTCTATCGATCGCTTTCGGTCTGGTTAATGGCAATTGTTATCGGTACTCTCTTTAGTTTTTACCTGGAAAAACCCCGCACCGATAGCGAAATTCCCCTAGAATCGAGTTTAGTTCTTTCCGGTAGTTTTTTACCGGAGGAAGCAGCCAGTCAACCCCTACAAAGAGTTGGCAGTCTTGTTTATGAGTATAAAACTAGAGATAGGCAAGCTTGGCCAATTTCTGTGCAGTTATTTCTCGATAACTTTATCGATGAAGCGCTGGAATTAGGGGGATTATTAATTATTGGCTGTGCGATCGCTAGTGTCTTTCAGCTATTATTACCTCAGAGTCAATTAATTGCCTGGGGGAATACTCCCGTTACTCAAATTCTCGTGCAGTTGTTCTTTGGTTTCACCCTCGCTGTTAATGCCAGTCTTAGCACTTTTGTCCCCAGTTCTTTAATTACTAATCTGTCCCTGGGTTCCACTCTAGCTTTTTTACTGGTCGCTTCCCTAATTGATATTAAAGCTTTTATCCTCCTCTTATCAGCTTTCCGTCCTAAAATCGTCCTTTACTTCGGAATTTTATGCCTGTTAATGACTTTTTTAGTGGCTCTGATCCTCAGTTTTTATCTAGGTTGAATTCCTTCTGGGTCAGAAAAATTTTCTCTTGACAAAATCCCACGACTTGACATATACTTACTTATATATTGGGAATCCGTGCCTGCCTGCGACCCCCTCATTTTCAGACCAGATAGACTTAAGAAAATTAAATTTACCTCCGCATTAACTTCTCGGTTAGGATAGGCAATAGGCAATAGGAACTCATGCAAGAGGTAGTTAGATATGTGTAATTAATTTTGTCTGGCTACTTTATCTAGGTTAAATTTTGGGCGCGGACAGTTCGATCAAGTCACTGACCACGATGCGCTTCTACTATTAGTACAATTATATTATTCTCTGGAGCGATTGTATTTGTCCTCTTTAAGGGGGAATAATAATACAATTGAGAATGCGGTCAATCCCCTTAATCTCTATGGTCAATAAACTATACTACGGTGATAACCTAGAAGTGCTGCGTAAGTATATCAAAGATGAATCGATCGATCTTTGTTATATCGATCCACCCTTTAATTCTAAACGCAATTACAACCAAATTTATAACAACTTAGGCAAGGAAGATCAAGCACAAGCACAAGCGTTTGTGGATACCTGGACATGGGACAATCACGCTAACGAAGCTTTAGAGGAAATTCAAAGCAACTATCAGGGTAAATTTACCAGTCAGACTATCGATTTAATTGACGGTTTAACTAAAGTTTTGGGTAAAGGTAGTCTTCTCGCTTATCTGGTGAGTATGACTCTGAGGATTGTGGAAATCCATCGAGTTTTAAAATCTACCGGTAGCTTTTATCTCCACTGCGATCCTACTGCTAGTCATTATTTAAAAATAGTTTTAGATACTATTTTTTGCTCTCAGGGGGGGGATTTTTTCAATGAGATTGTTTGGAAAAGAACTACGGCACACAATGATCCTCAAAGATATGGAAGAATTCAGGATCGTCTATTTTTTTACAGCAAAACACAGGCTAAGACATTTAATCATATAGATGCCTATCATTCCCAAGAACAATTAGCAAGATATAAATACTCAGACTCTAAAGGTTTATACAGAGCGGAAAACTTAACGGCTCCTCATTTTTCAGAATCACGAACTACAGAATGGCGTGGAGTCCATCCAGGTAATAATAGACAATGGAGGTTTTCTATAGAAAAACTAGAAGAACTATATAGTCAGGGTTATATTTTGTTACAGAAGGATGGCCGGCCTCGAAAAGATGGTCTTAAGCAATATTTATCAGAAACTAAAAGCCCTGTAATTCAAGATATATGGACAGATATTATCTTTGCTCCAACTACAAAAGAACGTCTGGGTTATCCCACGCAAAAACCGGAGGCATTGCTAGAAAGAATAATCAAAGCAAGTAGTAATAAAGGAGATATAATTTTAGATGCCTATTGTGGATGTGGAACGACTATCGCTGTAGCAGAGAGATTAGAGAGAAACTGGATTGGAATTGATATAACCTATCAGAGTATTAGCTTAATGTTAAAGCGATTAGAGGACTCCTTTGGTAAAAATGTTTTAGATAAAATTGAACTGAATGGTATTCCTAAAGATCTAGAATCAGCCAAAGCATTAGCTACTAAACCCGATGATCGTACCCGTAAAGAATTTGAGAAATGGGCGGTTTTAACCTATAGTAATAACCGGGCCGTGATTAATGACAAAAAAGGGGCAGATAAAGGAATCGATGCTATTGCCTATTTTCAGGGAGATAAGGACAACCGGGAGAAAATTATTTTTCAAGTAAAATCTGGTAATGTCAAATCGGGAGACATCAGAGATCTACAGGGAACTATGACACTACAAGGGGCAGCCCTGGGTATATTTATCACCTTGAAACCCCCCAGCAAAGATATGATCCAAACAGCCAAATCTGCGGGAATTTATCGCAGTCGTTATATGAGTCAAAGTGTTGATAAAATTGAGATTGTGACAGTACAAGAAATCCTTGAACAGAAACAACGTCTCGATGTTATCCTCACCTTTGAAGTCCTGAAAGCTGCCGAAAAACAAAGGGAAACCCAAGGACAACAAATGAGTTTAGATATACCCTTCCCTGAATAAAACTCCTTTGGTTATTTTTGGGGATAGGGTGATAATTTTGTTAAAATATAGGTCAGACTTAACCTAAGAATCCAGTCAATGTAGGTTGATTCATGAATCAACCTACATTGAGATTTGATTCATGAATCAACCTATAATTGAATTAAAAATGTATGATTCTACCTGTAAATTTATCGCCCTTGAATATTCGAGAGACTTAGCCACTTGGTTACTGGGTAAACCCTTAGAATTAACAGAAATTAAACCCTCAGAATTATCCCTAGAACCAATTAGAGCCGATACTTTAATCTTTTTGGAGTCGGAAGAATTAATCTTACATATCGAGTTCCAAACCGACCCTAAAGAAGACATTCCCTATAGAATGCTAGATTATGCCACCAGACTCTATCGACGCTATCCCCATAAACCTATCCATCAAGTGGTTATTTATCTAAGGAAAAGTGACTCCCCCAAAGTCCGACAGAATGATTATAAACAAGGGAAAACCTCTCATCAATTTGAAGTGATTAGACTCTGGGAACAACCCTCGGAACCCCTATTAAAGGCCCCCGGACTGTTTCCCTTTGCCATACTCGCTCAAGCTGAGAAACAAGAAAACTTACTGCGGCAAATTGCCCAAGAAATCGAGCAAATCAGCGATAGTCGAGAACAAAGTAATCTGGCTGCATCTACCGCAATTCTAGCCGGGTTAGTATTAGAGAAAGACATCATCCAACGATTATTGAGGAAAGACATCATGAAAGAATCAGTTATCTATCAAGAAATCTGGTCGGAAGGTTTACAAGAGGGACGACAAAAAGGAGAAGCTAACCTAGTTTTACGTCAATTAAATCGGCGTGTAGGGGACATTTCTCCCGAATTATTGCCCAATATCCGCAGTCTTGACCTAGAACAGTTAGAAAACTTGGGAGAAGCTTTGTTAGATTTTCAGTCACTACAAGATTTAGAAGAATGGCTGGAAAATTGCCGAGCCAATTAGTACACATAAACTAAAGACGATCTATCCATTCCCATGGAAGCAGCAAGCTCTCAACTCCCTTGAGAGTGGTTCAAACTTTAATCTATTCCCCGGTAGAGATCGGCGATCGCTAACTCTAGGTTAATACTTGGCAGGATCACGCGATCGCCTGTCTCATAAATAGTCGTTTCCCATATCCCCAGGGAATTACGGCGACGGCATTCTACGCGCTGGATTTCTTGGGAAATTAATACATATTCTTCTAAAGTTTCTATCTGTTGATAATCTTGGAATTTTTCGCCCTTGTCAAAAGCAATCGTACTGGGGGAAAGCACTTCCGCGATCAGTTTCGGATAGCGTTTCAGATAACGATCTTGGCGATCGCGAGGATCGCAGGTAACAAAAGCATCGGGATAGTAATAAAACTGATCTTGATAGTTAACCTTGACATTACCCGAGTAAAACCGACAGTCTGTAGAGTCGCCGAAATGCAGGTTAACCAGAGCGAGTAGATTAAGGGCAATGCGATCGTGATTATCCGTGCCGCCGGCCATTGCGTAAACCAAACCACGTCGGTATTCATGGCGGATCTGGCTCTGGCGCTCGATAGCGAGATATTCTTGGGGACTGATGTAGTTGGGAACTGCGATCATAATCTCTAGGGGAAAGCCTAGTATCAATTATAGTACGAGAATAGCTCTTCTCGACTTTGTGTGATAATTTTTGCTTATGGAATCGTGAAATGCTTATCGGGCAAGACTTTTAGGGCTATTTTGATCATCGGCGATGCTCAGTCGGGCCGCGGAAGAAACTATCAGTATAGACCTCGTTTCCACACAGAAACCAGAAGAGCCAAATTTCCAATACTCAGTTTAAATTCAGTACAGCTTAACCAGATTACTTGGAGTAGATAAAATCTCTGCAAAACGGGTTTGAGTCTCAGCCAAAAATTTAGAAATCGTCTCTCCTTTTCAACAAATATCTGATGTTTTGCCTCCACAGGATTGACAGTTTTTCCTTCTTAGCTGAAACTGTCTTGCTTAGTATTAAGCCAGCCCCTTATTTAGTTGTAATCCGTGAAGATTTCCGATTGACTTCTCCTTCCACTGGTAAAGATTTAACATGAGAACCTTGAAACTTTTCCATATTACTGACTCGCCACATAGACAGAGGAAAAGTAATAGCAAATAAACCAAAAACTCCCACTAAAATCCAGACGATATTGTGCATTTTACGAGAGGAAAGTTTTCTAATTTGAACATCCATTTTGTTACCTCCAGAAGTTTAAGTTAAGGGTAAATAAGGAAAGATAGGATGCCATGACATAGCGGTGGCGGCAATAATGAGGGCGAAAAACCAAAAGAGAATTGTTTTAGCCTTAATCTGGCGATCTTTCCAAAGATAATGGAGTATAGGCCAACTGATTAACCAGCCAATTAATAACATCGTTTCTTTGCCGGTATAACTGCCAATATTACCCCACATTTTGCTAGGATTTTTACTGCCAGGTATCCAACTGCCCAAATTCCAAAGAAAAGTTTCTACGGTTTTTGAATGGTCTGCATCGGAAAAATGGTGAGAAACCATCATTAAACAACAACCGATTGCGGCGCTAATAATTGCCGCAGCTGCAGGGCCAGAAGTAGCGGGAGAACGTTTGGCACCTTGGGCTAAACATTGGGGAAATTGTTGTACAAAAGCCCAGATTTTACCGTACCAAGGGCTATCAACATATTGTTGTGTCATGAGAGTTGCTCCTATTTTTTAAGAGTTCGTAACTGTGTAAAACCCAAAATTCCCACCGCTAAAAGTCCCATAATGGTGCTAGGTTCGGGTACAGATTCTAGGAGAAAAGCGCGGGTTGACGTTTCTCCCAATTCATTAGTAAAAGTGCCAAAACCAATAATTTGGCCATGCCCATTAATGCCCGTGGCTTGATTTAAAACCCAACCCGTACCATTAATGACTAAATTATTTAAATCAAATAACTGGTCTTCTTGCCAAAGAGTCGCATGGGCAACTTCACTAGCAAGATTAGAAAAGCCAACAATTTGACCAGATTCGTTAATACTTAAAGCATCACCTCGCATACCACCAAGACTGCCTAAATTAATCAAATTGCCGTTATCCCAGAGGAATCCACTAGAGGTTAAAGTGGCTCCTGAACCATTAGTCGCTTGACCAATAACTAAGCCATTTTCGTTAAGATCTCGGGCAAAACTTTGGGCGAATCCGTTGGGAATTCCTAGATTAGTCAGGACAAAATTACCATTGGCATCCTGCTCCCAAAAAGCGGCACTGTAGACATTAGTTCCGTCCACTACACCATCGGAGTCTACATAACCAACGATTTCCGTATTGTCATTAATGGCTAAACCAAAATTTTGATCGCCGTCAAGACTAGGTAAGTTGGTGCGCGTACCATCTTCCCAGAAAATAGCGTTTCTTCGATTGGTTTCAAAGATATGATAACCAGCAATCTGATTGCTGTTGTTGATGTCGATAAAATAACTTTCCAGGCCACCAAAGTTATAAATGTTGAGGTCGTAACCCCCGGAACCGTTAGGAGTCCACAATAACGCCCGGTCTGTGGGTCCGGCGGTTTCATCTCCCGCACCGACAATCATCCCTGCGTCATTAATAGAACGAGATAAACCACCGCGACCGGGGAGAGTGACGGGGGTGCCGCCATTAACTGGGCCAGTAAGGGGTAAAGCCGTTATCGTGCCGTTTTCCCAGATATAGCCACTAGAAGCGGTATTACCGGCAGTGCGGGAACGACCGACGATTTGACCTTGGTTGTTAATGCTGGCTGCCCTCGTATCCGTACCATCGGGGCTGAGTGTACCCAAGTCGGTGATTTTATACATCGAACCCGCTAGGGCAGGAGACACAGTATGTAAGCCGAAAACAGTGGCTAGAACGAGCGAAAGTTCAATTTTAGTCATTTTTGAGGTGAATAAGCAAATAAAGGTTTACAGAGCCTTAATTTTGGCGACACCGAGGCCGCTAACGAGACCACCCATAGCAAAAAACATCATTGCCATCAGAGCAATGCAAGTGGCTGTTAACACCGGTCGGTTGGCTTTGTCTAAAATTGAGTCGCCGTATTTCCAGAGAATCCAAGTGCAGGCCACGCCTAGAGGCAAGGTAAACAGGACGCTGAATTCGTGGTATTCCATAAGGACGTATTGACCGAGGGGCGAATTTTCTTTTAACCAAGCGCGCGCGCCGCCAAATTCTGAACCGGCTCGATAGCGCATATAGGCTAAATTACCAGTGGCGATCGCTAAAAAAGCGAGGACGGTAGCCCAGAAGGTGAGGGGTCGCATTTGCCGCAAGAGTTTGCTATAACCTCTTAACAGGGGAAAAGCGAGGTGGCCTGCGTAAACAATGACGACTAGGGCTAATAAAGAGCCAAAACCGTGAATTGTGCCTAACCATCGCTGCCACGGACTCGGATGCAGGAGATTGACGAAGGGCAGGAATAAAAATAAGCCCGCCGAGAGGATTCCTAGCCCATAAACGCAAACGGTGGCGATATCTAGGGTTTTGGGGAAATCTATTTTTTCGGATTCTGTGGGATCAGATAACATCTGCTTCTCCTTGACGATTTGGGAAGAGTAAATGATAATTTATCTCAATTAAGTCGAACTTTGATCAAAAAAGTCCAGAGAATACCTGTGTCCAACCATCAAAGGATTTTTAGACTCAAGTTGACGCTAAATAACGTCAAGACTAGAATTTAGACATGGACAAAGCTGGCCCTAAATGATTCTAGTAATCACTTAGCCTCAACTATGCACTGCTAAAGGAGCGACTGGCATCGCTTCTTTGGTTTAATCAGGCTCTAGACTAATTTTCTTGTCAACCATTCAGTCTAGGGCTTTTTTTTAGCCAAGTCTAGTATCAACAATATTTTTTAATAGTTGAGAATAATTCTTAACTATTTTGAAGCTAATGCTTAAATCTCTGGCACAATTGATTTTTGAGGGTTTAAAAACGCTAAAAATAAGGATTAAGTGGCATAAAATAGCCAAATAGACTGTTTAATTGATTACTGTTCCTTCTTAATTCTCCTGGCTACTGGCTGCTGACTCCTAACCAACCAAGAGAATTTTTGATTTTTACAAGAGGTCTATTCCTAAAGGTGTCAGACTACGGCTATCGGTCTTATCCCCACTCCCCCCCCCCCGCAACGCTCACGAAGTGGTCTCCCCACTGCGGTAAACTAAATGAGATGATCCACGGGAGTTATGACTATGACCACTCACTTTATTAGTGCCGAAATCGACCTACAGGAAACCCCGCAACAACTGCAGCAAGAGATCGAAAAAGAATTAGCCAAACGCGGTGAACCCTTGCGTTGGGCAATCACAGAAGTGGATACCGAAAATAATCAAGTCAAAGTCGAAGCGATTGTCACCACTGCCTCGTGAATTCCCGTCCCTATACCGCCGTACTAATTATTCCCACCGGCATCGGGGCAGCGATTGGCGGTTATGCTGGGGATGGCATTCCCGTGGCCAGAGCGATCGCCCAAGTTTGTGATCGCCTAATTACCCATCCCAATGTCCTCAACGGCGCACAACTGTACTGGCCTCTAGCCAACACCTATTATGTGGAGGGTTACGCTTTAGATCGTTTTGCCCGGGGGGATTGGGGATTAAGTCCCGTCCATCAAAATCGCATCGGGTTACTATTTGATCGCGCCATTGAATTTGACCTCTTGCAAAGACACCTTCAGGCTGCCGATGCTGTCCGGGCTACCCTAGGCTTAGATCTCACCGATTACCTTGTCACCGATGCCCCTCTAAATGTGCAGTTGCGAGAGGCAGCCTCCGGGGCCAGTTGGGGAACAATTGGCAATCCCGACAGCTTGCTGCGGGGGGCAGAAAAACTGATTAACCAGGGCCGGGCAGAAGCGATCGCCATTGTTGCCCGTTTTCCCGACGATCCCGATAGCATTGCCCTGGCTAATTATCGCCATGGTCAGGGGGTGGATCCCCTTGCCGGGGCCGAAGCGGTGATATCCCATCTGGTGGTGCGACAATTCCAAATACCGGCGGCCCACGCTCCCGCTTTAAGTCCGCTGCCCCTCGATCCGCAACTTTCCCCCAAGGCCGCGGCCGAAGAAATTGGTTATACTTTTTTACCCTGCGTTTTGGTGGGTTTAAGTCGCGCCCCCCAATTGGTCAAGCGGCCCGGTCCCGATGCTATTTGGAGCCGGGAGGTGGACGCGCTGATCGTTCCCGCCAGTGCCTGCGGCTCTAGCACAGTTTTAAGTTTTTGTCAAGAAAAAACTGTACTGATTGCTGTGCAGGAAAATAGTACAAGAATGAAGGTGGCCCCGGAACCTCTAGGGGTGAAAGCAATTAGGGTACACTCGTATATGGAGGCGATCGGTGCGATCGTTTGTCAACGGGCCGGGGTTAGCCTCGCATCTCTTCGCCCTAATTTCAACTCTTTACGCTGTTTATCCGAGAATCCGTGACTAATTCCCCTAATTCCGAATTTGATCCCCTGACACGCACACAAGTCCTCACCATTATGGCGGTAACGGCGATTATCTTACTGGTAGTCGCCAAAGTTTGGCAATATTTAGGTGCGATCGCTATTCCCGCCATTCGCTTCACCTTTCCTGATTTCCTGTTCGGATTAGCCTTAGCGGG
The DNA here is from genome assembly GCA_007096045.1 of Microcystis novacekii Mn_MB_F_20050700_S1. GTDB lineage: Bacteria > Cyanobacteriota > Cyanobacteriia > Cyanobacteriales > Microcystaceae > Microcystis > Microcystis novacekii. Next base: position 63,201 of record SFAU01000013.1, read on the forward strand.
GGCAATTAGTGGAATTAGTGGGCTTCTCTATCGTTTTTGGCCTACTTATCGCCATAGTGCTAACGCTTACTTAGAATTAGTCATTAAACCTTTAGCATGGCCCGATTTAATTTGGGTTGGATTACTGCCGGGGTTAAGTGAAGAATTATTATTTCGCGGGGTGATTTTGCCAGCTTTGGGCTTAAATATCTTTGGTTTAACCGTTTCTAGTCTGATTTTTGGTATCCTCCATTTTAGCGGTTCCCAACAATGGCCCTACGTTATTTGGGCAACTGTTGTCGGTTTTGCTCTCGGTTATACCGTCATCATCACCGGTAATTTATTAATCCCAATCCTCGCTCATATTGTCACCAATCTCCTCGCTAGTTTTCTCTGGAAATTACAGCATAGTAATCAGTAATCAGTTATCAGTAATCAGTAATCAGTTATCAGTGATCAGATTTGAGTTTTAAGTGAGCAGTATTAAATAAAAGTTTCCTACTGTCTTTTCACTGTTCACTGTTTACTGTTCACTGAAAATACTCCCTTCTCCCCAATTCATAATTCATAATTCATAATTCCCACTCCCCCGTCTCCTATCTCCTGTCTCCTATAAAAAATATGGAAGTACAATTTCGCGAATTTAATCCTTTTGATGTCTGGTTTTGGCTGGAATTTTCCACAGTTCCCTCGAATATGGAACAGCAATATGTAGAAGAAGTTTTTGCCTCTTGGTTTTATTTGGGTAAATTAGGAGCTTTCAATGCCGAAAACCTACAGGTACAGGAGGTGGGAATCGATATTAGTTATATGGAATACGATCCAGATCTGGCCGAAAATGCCTTTATGTCACCGATGCACAATATGACCGATTTTGAATACTTAGGTACTTGGGGACGTTGTTGGTTTGACCTTGGTACTAGCGATCCTATTGCTTTAGATATTTTAATCAATGCCTTGACCCAATTAAGTAAGGATTTTGTCGATATTAAACGTTTAATTATCGGGGGAGAAAATCAAGATTGGCCAGTTAGCGATCGCAGCAATTATCTTTTTAGCGAATAATTAGGGTTTACTGAAAAAGTTTCTTGGTGGAGTCAGTATTCAGTATTCAGGAGGAGATAGGGTGATAGGGTTTTGGGGTGATAGGGTTTTGGGGTGATAGGGTGATGAGACAGCTTCCCCACTTCCCCACTCCCCCACTCCCCCACTTCCCCACTTCCCCACTTCCCCACTTCCCCACTTCCCCACTTCCCCACTTCCCCACTTCCCCACTTCCCCACTTCCCCAC
>SFAU01000130.1 GCA_007096045.1 Microcystis novacekii Mn_MB_F_20050700_S1
AGTATGAATGGCTTGGGATAGATGCCTACTCTAGCTGGGAAACTTTTGTTGAATCTGTGGAAAAAATTCTGAAAGAATTTGGAGAAAATTATGTAATTAATTTTGTCTAACTACTTATCGGATTGTTTGTGTTGCTGTACCACCCCATTTCACTTCTCAAGATTGTTCAGTTTGTGGGACGAGAGTTCAAAAATCATTAAGCACTAGAACTCATCAATGCCCCAATTGTAAAACAGTCTTGGATAGGGATCATAATGCAGCAATCAATATTCTTAAAAAAGGGTTGAAATATTTGGGAAATCATCTCAACGGTACTGTTGGGCAAACAGAAACCGACCCAAACGCCTTGGCAGAGTCTGGCCTCTGGATTCTTAATGGAGACATTGAGAATCTAAGTTGTCTCGTTGAACAAGGAATTTCCGATAGTGATAGGTCAAGAATCCCCCGTCACAGCGTAGCTTGACGGTGGGAGTATGTCACAAAGTTTGCCCCTTGTCCAACTTCTACGAGGGGCTTTCCCTAGTCAGTGCAAGTGCAGTTCCAACCCGACACCAGCTTATACCATCGACTTTTTGCAAAATTCTTCCTGTTTTTAAAACAATATCGACTACCCCACCCCTGGTAAATTGTCGTCATTTATCCCCATCGTCAGGTGGAACGGGAACAATCCCTGCATTTTGGCGAAATCCTCAATTTATCAGGCATCAGACGCATTTATCGCTCTCCTGAGACTCTGGCAAAAGTCTTACAGTCTCTAAACTCTAGCTCTCTTATCGGGCAAGCCATTGACAACCATAGCCAATGATGATAGAGCGGATATCTACCTTCGAGAAACCGCCATCAGTGCCCTATCGCGGCTGGAATTGCTCCAGAATCAACTCACTCCGGGTTGATGACATCGAAATTTTAGGCAAAAATTGCGCTTTTGAAGCAAAAAAAGCCTATATTTTGACTATTTACCCCCGGTTGACCCCTGATTTTTGCAGCCGGTTGACTCCCATGGGGAAGTGGTAACAGTTTCCTGATAGGATAAGGTGACTTGGGATTAACTTATGGTATCGAAAATATGTCTCTAAAACCTTACATTTCTCGCTTATTAGCTTTGGTTCTCGTCCTTGTCATCGGATTGATGGGTTGTTCTAGCAGTTCCGGGTTAACGGGCAATTATGGACAGGATACCCTGACGGTGATTGAAACTTTAACCACAGCCCTTGATTTAGTCAAGGATGACCCGAATAAAGCGGCAGTTGAGTCGCAAGCAAAGGAACAAATCAACGATTACATCTCCCTCTACCGACGAGATAAAAAATCCGGGGGTTTGCGTTCTTTCACTACTATGCAAACAGCTTTAAACTCTGTAGCTGGTTATTATACCGCCTACGGTTCCCGTCCCATCCCCGACAAACTCAAACAACGTTTAAAACAAGAATTTAAACAGGTACAATTCTCTCTCCAGAAAGGAATTTAGATACAGTTATCAGTTATCAGTTATCAGTTATCAGTTATCAGTTATCAGTGCAACTCGACTTAGTATTATAAGCTGTACTGAATTTAAACTGCGTATTGGAAATTTTAGTACAAATGCTCGAACTTCCTCTCCCTGCTCCCAACTCCGACACTCCAGTGCAGTCTTAACGAGTAATTTAGATAGTCAACAGCTGGGTGGGATTGTTAAGTGACCAGTATTAAGTGCGAGTAACAGTGCTGTCTTTTCCCTGATGACTGATGACTGATTACTGTTGGCCGAAATGACTCCTGTAAAAATCAGACCAAATCCGGTTAGACTAGAAATACAAAGCGTATTATAAAAAACTACAAAATTGATTGAAGACGAAACCCTAGAATTATTGGAATGGCCGCGGCTATGTCAACACCTAGCTACTTTTGCAGCGACTAAACTAGGTGCGATCGCGATTCGTCAATTGCCCTTACCAGAAAGCAAAGAGGAAAGTTTAAACCTACTCTGCCAAACCAAAGAAGTTTATAGCTTAGAACAAAAATTAGATAGTCGTCTTTCCTTTGATGGGATTGCCGACATCGGTGATGCCCTAGAAAGGGCGCATCTGGGGGGTTTATTATCGGGACAGGAACTTTTAAATATTGCCACGACTTTAGCGGGAGTGCGACGTTTACGGCGTTTAATTGACGAACAGGAAGATATACCGGTTTTAAAGGAGTTAGTAGCGGAAATTCGCACCTATCCAGAGATAGAACAGGAAATACACCGTTGTATCGATGAAGATGGCCGCATATCCGATCGCGCTAGTCCCCAATTACGGGAAATTCGGGGACAAATGAAGGTGATTAGAGAGCGAATTTACCGAAAATTACAGGATATCATGCAAAAACAGGGCGGTGCTATCCAAGAAGCGGTGATTACCCAAAAAAGCGACCGCTGGGTGATTCCCGTCAAAGCAGCACAAAAAGAGCAAATACCAGGGATAATTCACGATACTTCCAGCACAGGGGCGACTTTTTACATTGAACCTCACTCTATCGTTGACCAAGGCAATCAACTGCGGCAATATCGTCGTCAGGAACAAATCGAAGAAGAAAAAATCCTCCGGCAGTTAAGTAATCTGATCGCCGCAGCTTTTGAAGACTTAGAATATTTACTAGCGATCGCTACTAGGCTCGATCTGGCCACCGCTAGGGCCCGTTACAGTTTATGGTTAGAGGGTAATCCCCCCCACTTTATCGACGGTCCAGAAACGATTACTTTACGGAATTTGCGTCATCCTTTGCTCTGGTGGCAAAAACACCATGAACAGGGGGGGGAGGTCGTACCGATAAATGTGCAGATTACCCCAGAAATTCGCGTTGTTGCCATCACCGGACCAAATACCGGCGGAAAAACCGTTACTTTAAAAACCCTCGGATTAGCGGCTTTAATGGCGAAAGCGGGCTTGTTTATTCCAGCGCGGGAACCGGTAGAGATACCCTGGTTTGATCGCGTTTTGGCCGATATCGGAGATGAACAGTCTTTGCAACAGAGTTTATCGACTTTTTCGGGTCACATTCGCCGGATTGTCCGCATTTTAGCCGCTTTAAATTCTCGTTCCTTGGTTTTACTCGATGAGGTGGGAGCAGGTACGGATCCGGCTGAGGGAAGTCCTTTAGCGATCGCTATTTTACAATACCTTGCCGATCATAGTTTACTGACGGTGGCTACCACTCACTACGGGGAATTAAAAGCGTTAAAGTATCGGGATTCTCGCTTTGAAAATGCCTCGGTAGAGTTTGATGATCGCACTCTTTCCCCTACTTATCGACTATTATGGGGCATTCCGGGGCGTTCTAATGCTTTAACTATTGCCCAGCGTTTGGGATTAAATCCCGAAATTGTGGCCGAAGCGAGAAATCATCTGGGGGGGTTATCGGAGGAGATAAATCAAGTAATTGCTGGTTTGGAAGCGCAAAGACGGGAACAGGAGTCAAAAGCTAAGGAGGCTAGTCAATTACTCCAACAAACGGAGAAATTTTATACAGAAGTGTCCACGCGGGCTAATTCTCTACAGGAGAGAGAGCGAGAATTAAAGCGTTATCAGGATCAGGAGCTACAAAAGGCTTTATTATCGGCAAAAGCAGAGATTAATGACGTTATTCGCCGATTGCAATCAGGAACAAAAACTGGTAGAGATGCCCAAAAAGCCACAGAGGAATTAACTGCGATCGCAGAAAGGCTATTACCAAAAACGGAAAAAACTAAGGTTAATTATCTTCCGCAAGTGGGGGAAAGGGTCCGCTTGCCCAATTTGGGACAAACTGCCGAAGTTTTAGCAATTTCACCGGAATCAGAGGAGATTTCCCTGCGTTTCGGGATGATGAAGATGACCCTACCCTTAGATCAGATTGAGTCTTTGGATGGTCAAAAAGTGGAAACTGCGCCAAAACCTGCCAAAAATTTGCCCCAAACTCCCACAAAACCCCAGGAGACTCCTTTAATTCGTACTGCTAATAATACCGTCGATATTCGCGGTTCAAGGGTGGCAGAGTCAGAAACGGATATCGAACAGGCGATCGTCAGGGCTACCCCATCGGGTATATTATGGATTATTCACGGTAAAGGTACGGGAAAGTTGCGTCAAGGTGTTCACGATTTCCTATCCCGTCATCCCCAGGTAAAACGCTTTCAATTAGCACCCCAAAATGAGGGCGGTTCGGGGGTAACTATCGCTTATTTAACTTAGGATTTGCCGAATAGGTTTTTTGTCGGGTTAGAAGTCAGCCTTTATCAGTTATCAGATGTGATCCTTTACAATACTAAATCCGTTGAGTATAGGCGACATATCAGGACAGGCACTCACGCAAAACCGAGAATAAATAATCAGTTTTTAATAACCGGATTTAGTATGAGTTTTCAGTTCACTGTTTACTGATCAACAACCGTACTACGAATCCAGGCTACCCTCTCCATCGCTGCCGGGATGGCGGTAAGACCTTCAACGCACTGGTACTCTCCTCAGGGAAAGAAGCTTGAGCCATCGTTTTTCCGAGAGATAATGGGAATTTGGCGCAATTTCTCCTCATCTGCTATTTCTCTAACTTGGTCTGCTCTCTTAGAACAAGCGCTCCTCTCAAGGGAGAAATTTTCTGCCCGAGTCTTACCCGCAATCGCTCCACGCCAACCCCACCATTTATCCTTAAATATAATTTAACGAACACCCTATTCTCAACGAGCTACCATGTAGGTACAAGTGAAGGTTACATAAAAAGGACGGTCACTTTATAGTTGAGCAAAAGTGGGAATGTAGTAGACAAGACACCCCGTTTGCCGAAGTCGGAAGATTTGATGGAAGACTAGACAACCTCGTGCCTCCCAACCGAATACTGTGGTCCCACTCGATAAGACTGTTGCGTGAAGGGCAAAAAAGCCCTTCCTGCAGCCCATAAAGAGAGAAAAACGCTAGGGATTGCCTGAAAGGCTTAGGAGTGGTGCCATGGCTAGTAGTACGCTCGTTCCCATAATTATCGATGAAGGTCTCCTACTCGATTCTCTGACAGGAGTTGGAGGCAGTCTACTTTACGTCCTAGAGACAGCTTGGAGTTCAGTCACGGAAATGTTGCGGGACTTTGCCCAGAGTCCAGAGTTCGCTGCCAAGATGGAACTGGCTTTTGGGCAAGATGTGAATGTTTCTGAGTTGCAGACAGCGTGGGCAGCAGGAGATTTTAGTAAGTTACCCCGGATTGAAGTGCGATTGCGCTCGAACCTCAATGGGGCGAATGGGGCTTATGCCGCAGCCCTCGATAGGATTTTTATCTCTGAGGAATTTTTAAATCAAAATGCTGGTAATATAGGCGCGAGCGCCAGTGTTATTTTAGAAGAAATTGGACACGCCGTTGATGGGCGGCTGAATGAATCAGATAGCCCCGGGGATGAGGGGGCGATTTTTGCGGCGTTGGTGTTGGGGGAAAGTCTGGATGCTAAAACCCTACAGGCATTGAAAACTGAAGACGATACAGGGGTTATCAACCTCAATGGGCAGATTATCGCCGTAGAAATGCAGAATTTCACAGGGACTAATGGAAATGATAATATTATCGGAACTGCGGGAGATGATACGATCAGTCCCTTAAGAGGAAAGGATACAGTCGATGGGGGAGCAGGCAATGACCTCTTAATCGTTGACTATTCCAGTAACCTCTATGAAGGAACCCCTACTATCCCTAGTGGTTTTTTGGGTAATGCTATCAATCTTAACGGCACTGGTGGATGGAATGGCTACTTTGATGCCTACACCAGAAACGATGGTGACTATGACCAAGTTAACTTCAGCAATATCGAACGTTTCCAAATCAAGGGGACTAATTTTAATGACACCTTTGACCGAGGAGGTTATGGTGTCTTTAACATTGATGGGGGTGCCGGAACAGATATCATCCGCTATGCTGACTTTAGTAGTGAGACCGCTGGTTTAACCGTTGATAACAGTGGTGTTACCTTAACTCAAGCTAACGGCAA
>SFAU01000131.1 GCA_007096045.1 Microcystis novacekii Mn_MB_F_20050700_S1
TATAATTAGTAGAAAGGTCGGATTCTGCACTAATACAACCGATTAGTCCAGATTCTTTTAAAATGTCTAGGGTACTTTGAGCTTCAGGGTTTATTTTTGCTGCAATCTCTGGCTTTTTTGCCAAAGAATAGCGTTTTTTTAACAACTCAATAAAATCAATCAGTAAGTTTTGTGCTTCTTCAGGTAATTAGTTAATATCTTGTTGAATTTGTTCTAAGTTAATCATTAATTTTCCTCCGTTAAGGTTTTGAAACAGGCTGCTAATCTTTAAGCGACATAACGAATAATTTTGACTTCTGCTCCTTTATTAACAGGAATAGAATTACCGTAGTTTGGGTTGAACCAAGGAAACCCAACTATAGACCCAAGGAAACCCAACAAAAAGCAATGAGAGGAGGAGAGCGCCGATTCAGACGGATTTAGGTGTTGGGTGTTGGGTTTCGCTTTTCCTGACATTTCTGTCATTTCCTCTACCAAGATTAAGGCATCGGGAACATTGCCAGCTAGTAATAGATTTTTTAACTCTAATAACGCTTCCATTTTTTGCCTTTTTTTACTGATTAACCGCTTGATTTAGTAATTTGTCCTTAGATCTTGTTAAAGTTGGAAAAATGAGCGAAAACTTTTGCCTGTTCTCTTGCCTTATTAAGGAAAATTTAGCCTTGTTTTATGATCCTTGCCCCCCTTTAATTAATTTATTCAGAGAGGAATCGTCTGATTAAATCTTCCCGTGAAGACTCCAATAATAAACGACTAGACTCCATCGGTGATAACTTGAGCAACTCATCAATAACTTTTATCAAAGACTCATCCAATTCCCCAAACCTCACTTGCATTAAATTTTCAATAATTTGTCGTTGTCCTTGTTGAATTCCTTCCCGTTTAGTCGCCTCTTTCCACTCTAAATAAGATTGAGATAAAGCCATAAATACCTCCCTATCTTCTGATTCTAAAATATTCTGAATTTCGACACTGACTCGCCAACTTAACAGTAATTCTGTAACACGACGACGGAATATATCCCTCTCAGGTAAGGTTAGTAACTCTCTTACTGCTTGACGTTGGGTTTGTCCCCTTCCCAATAGTCTTACACATAAGGTTTCTGGGGTAACGGGTAACTGATTAATTGAGATTATCCCTGTCCTATGGGATGGGGACAACAAATACACTCCTTCTATGGGGTTGTTTATCTCTAATTTAGCACCAAAACCTTCTAAGGTTGACCCACTGACAGAAGTGGCTAAAATCCACAGATAGGCTAATTCGGCTTCGTTTAAGCCCTTATTTTCCCGTTTCCCTTGACGTTCTCTTTGAGCGCACATCGCAAAGAGTTTCAGAATACAGTTACGGATTTCACTTCGGGTGGGTGGATTACGGAAGGGTTCTATTGACGCTCCCATCGCACTCAAGCGAGGGATTCCCTGTTCATCCAGTTACCTTATCTATTAAGCTTTCGCTTAATAGACAGTGGGTCGGCCTGTCCGAGGGCTTGAATTTCTGTAGGTTCCCACAGTATTTGCTCTATGAAGTATGTTGATAGCGGTGTTTTCATCTCTGTCTAAAACACATCCACAAGAACAAATATGGGTTCTGACAGATAAGGTTTTCTTGACTATGTTCCCACAGCTAGAACATTCTTGGCTGGTATATTGTGGATTTACTGCTATCACAAACTTCCCGTGTATTTTTCCAAAGAGACTCGTAGGTTGGGTTGAGGAACGAAACCCAACACCCAACTCCCAAATCTGCCTGAATGGGCGATTGCTTGTGTCCCTTGTATAATGGCGATTCACCCGTGTTCGTCCCTCTGTGCTTATAATTGAATTTAGACATTGCTATCAGAAATGGAGTTAACCATGATAGATTTGAATTTGTTGTTTAACTTTGCTAATTTATTTGTCCTGCCATTCTGGGTATCGATGATATTCTTGCCCAAGTGGGACATCACTAAAAAAGTGATGGCATCTTATATTCCCTTTGCCGTCTTAGCAGTTATCTATATCTATTTATTTTTTGGTACGTTAAATCCAGAATCTGCTGCTGCTTTCGCTAATCCTCAACTGTCACAAATTGCTCAATTGTTCGGTGATGAGAAGATTGCTTTAACAGGATGGGTCCATTTTGTCGTCCTAGATTTATTTGTAGGAAGGTATATCTACTGGGAAGGGCAAAAGACAGGAGTTTTGACAATTCATTCACTAATATTTTGTCTTTTCGCAGGACCTATTGGACTACTTTCTCACATTGTAACTGTCTGGATACAGGGAAAATTCTTGAAGACTCCTGAAACTGAAACAAGCTCAGTAATTCCTCCTACATCTTAGAAAGGGGGAGTGGGGGAGCAAAAATGCAACATAATCCTGGAATCCTCAAATTCTGAAAATCCTCAAATCCTGAAAATCCTGATCAAAGAGAGAGAAAATTAGTGTACTGTATTGGCTTGATGAGCGGCACGTCGGTAGATGGTATTGATGCCGCCTTGGTAGAAATTGAGGAAAAAGAAGGAAAATTGTCGGTCAAGTTTCAGGCCGGAGCAACCTATCCCTATTCCCAAAAACTACGATCGCAAATTCTCGCAGTCTGTGGCGGATCTGCTCTGTCAATGGCTGAATTTGCCGCCTTAGATGATGCGATCGCCGCTGAATTCGCCCGCGCCGCCCAGAAAATTCAAGCAGGACAGCCGCCGGCAACAATTATTGGCTCTCACGGCCAAAGTGTCTTCCACCGTCCCCATTGACTGCTGCTTCGATCGCCCTTAGTTACCGGAATTTTTTGCCACAGATGCCGGATGAAGTGTTGCTTTGCGGCGGTGGGACTCACAATTCCTACCTGCGACAACGCCTGCAAGCGCACTTACCCGCGACGACGGCGTTGCTGACAACAGATGCGGTCGGTCTCAGTAGCGATTTCAAAGAGGCGATCACTTTTGCGGTGCTTGGCTATTGGCGTTTCTGTGGTTCTGTTACTGGCAACTTACCCCAAGTAACAGGTGCGAAACAGGCTGTATTGTTAGGGGATTTACATCTACCCCCGAATCGAGTTACGATAGCTACAGAGTTAAGACACTGAAAGAACGAAGTTTCTGGATTCTATTGAAGTAAGAGAAGAATCAGACTCGCTGTTATTCGCTCTCCAGTTTTATTATGAGTTAAAAAATGTTTCTTTTGAGTTGAATAATGCAGATTATTTTAAGCGCTATTTAACCGGAATAACCCAGAAAAATGCCGATGGTGAATCTTTACCCGGTTACAAGTTTGAGTATTACACAAATTCCGAGGATATCAATGATACTATCCATCGTGGTGCTTTAAAGAATATTACTTATCCTACTGGTGGTATTGCGACTTTTACTTACCAAAAACAAAATTTAGTAGGGACATCTCATAAAACAACTATCTATGGTGATGGTATTCCCCGTGTGTGGTTTGGGGGTGATTATGTGGTCGTTGCTTACTATGATGATAGTCGGGGAAATTTAGATGTTAAAGTTTATAGTTGGAATGGTAATTGGATAAGTGACGAACCCAGTGCAGGAGGATTTAATTGTAAGCTAGATATTGATAGCTTACAGGTGGTGACTCAATCGAATTTCTTTGCCCTAAGCTTTAAGCAAAAAGATCGCGCTTTGATGAATGTTTATCTATTTCATCAGGAAATGGGACGTTTTGGCAACTGGAGTTATGAAAATTACTTTCTAGATTTAGCTTCAAATGATGTTCAAACCCATCTTGCTGTTGGTAGTGATTTTGTGGTTTTCTGTGCTTCTGGTAGCACTCAATTAGGTCGCTATGTTTGGAATCAGCAGTTAAAGAGTTGGAATGATAAAAGTATCACGATAAGCAAAGGTAATTATGCTTTAGCGGCTTTGGGAAATTATTTTACCATAGGGATCTATGATACTGCTTCTAAAAGTTGTGATCTGGTGTTATATTACCAAGATGAAATTTACAAGCAATGGAATAGTAAAGATATTACTACTATTAGTCCAGTTGAAAAAGATGACAAAGGGAATCCTTATCTTAGCTGGAGTTTAGGGAATAACTCGGCGACGGTAACTTTTATTAAAGCTTTGGGTAGCAATATTGATTATGCAATGCAAGTCTATCAATGGAATGCTGAGTTTGATCTCACTTTTCCCTTATCTAATTCCTACAGTGTACCTCAAGATACAAAAGAGCCTTTTTACTATTCTATTACGACGGGTAGCTTATTAGCTAATCTTGGTCATCTCTGGCGATATAATGGCAGTGAGTGGAAAGAAGAAAGTCTAATAGTTGCTAATGAAGTGACTAAGTTTGCTTATGGTTCGGATTTAGCGATCGCATTAAGTGCAAATTCAAGTGATATAAAACAATATAATCCTTACCGAGATAGCTGGACAAATGCTGATCTACAAGGTTCGTGGTCAAATAATAAATATGAACCTACAATTAGCGGTAATTTTATCACCATTGATAATGGTATTTTTTATAAAAATAATCAAGGACAACTGAATAAAGATCGACAATCAATTTCATCAGGAATTAAGCCAGATAGTATCATTAACCGCGCACCTTTTTATATAGCTTGTGAAACAAATGATGGTCAAACACAGCTATTTTTCTTAAAAAATGACAAGGTAGTTAATACTGGTTCTTTATCGGAAAGAATTTATGTTGACAATGCAAGTAAAGGTAAATCAGGAACCTTTTTGGGTGGTTTTAATGCCTTTGTTACTTACAAAGGAGATGATTTTGATCAAGCCTCTCAGTTAAATTTATACTATGTCTGTAATGAATCAATTCAAGGCAAGATTATTGATTTTCCAGTAGTGAAAGTCACGATCAATGATGGTTATCAATCAAGTCAGACTAGCTATGATTATGACACCAGTAAGATAGCTATTAGTGTTGGTGGAATTGTTACAGAATATTCTCAGGTTACGGTAATACGGGGTAGCGAAAATCCACGATTAACTCCCTTTGGTAAAACGGAATATTACTTCTTTAATGGACTTTCAATAGAAGGTTTAGGGGTTACAGATTTTAAAGGAATGCCGCCCTATTATTACAGTGTTTTACATGGTTCTCTATATCAACAAAAAGTCTATAATTCTAAAGGGGATGAGGTAACTTCTCAAACGGTTGAGTATAATATAGAAACCCAAAGACAGAAATTAGGGGAGTCAGGTAACGTTAATTTATACGGGTACTATATTCAACAGAAACGGGAGGAAAGTATTTTCTACGGTAAGGAAATTAGTGATATAGACTCAAATGGAAATGCGTCAAATGTAGGAGTTACACGAGAGGTTGAATATGAATATGATTCAGCAACAGGGTTATTGAGAAGTCAAACAACTTACAATTATAATAGTTTAGGGGTAAGGATTCAGGTCAGGGGATTGACAAAAACAGAAAAAAGTGTAGATTGAGAGGATGAAGCAAAAAGAACCGCCGCCGCTACTAGACAGGGAAAGCCTGAAAAACCTGACGCCAGAAC